>NZ_JBPYCT010000018.1:0-59027 GCF_051846875.1 Flavobacterium sp. ARAG 55.4
TTATCAACGCTTATTTTATCTTCTAAACTACACACTTGTAGCTGATGGCGGGAAATTCCTTGGATATGTTGCATTTTTAAAAATACGATTTTTCTGTCTATAAAAGAAATAAAATACTATATTTGTTGGATAGATTGTGGCGTTTTTTCACAGTCTGACGTTAGCACAAATGTAAACCAACCAAAAACCAATAAAATGAAAAACAAAATTACACTTCTACTATTTTTAATTTCAAATATTGTTTTAAGTCAGACATCTGGAATTAAAATCACAAACTCAACACCTGAAATTGATGCAGGTTCAACACAAACACAGATAAGTTTGAATGGAACTACTGAAAATGTTTTTAAAACACCTGAAATTATAAGGTTCAATTATAATAAAACGGATATAGAAACATTGACGACTGAATTATCAACAATTAAAAATGATTTGTATAATAATTCTGTCGACCCAAATCCCGCAAATAGATATGATGAGCCAACTATCAGCTCGAAAATGGCGAGAATGAAAGTTATCCAATCAAACCTAAATGAATTGAATAAAAAACAGGATTCGTTATATCATATTTATACCAAAGACTATTTACAATATGACAGAGTAAATATTTTATCTTTTGGAGCCAAAAGGTCGAGAGCATTATTCGATTTTATTTATGGAAATTCAGGAAAGCGATTTCAAGTACTCAATAACACAGGTTTTACTTTTGGAGATAACACAGGTTCATTATATTCAGAATTAGTTAGTGGTAATTTAGGAATATTCAGAGTTAGTTTAGGTTCTATGATTTCAAGTAGTTCTTCAGAAGATAATGAAACGGCAAAGGAAGAAGAGGCTTTTCAAAGATTGGCAACTTATGGAGGTAATACAGTTTTAACGTTTGAATATCCTTTAGCTTATGTTCACTCAAGAAATAATCAGTATAATTTAATTTCTAGATTTATTGCAAAAGGGTCAGCAGATTTTCCGGAATTTGGTACTACAACTGATGATTTTGCAGGAAGTGCTTCTTTCGGACTTGACATATACGCAGATGCTTCATTGAGTAATAATGCTTTAAGGTTTTTTATGAATTTCAATATAAATGGAATTTATGGAACAGACACTTATCAAGAGAATTTAGGAATTGATAATTCCAGTTTTTCTTTTGGACAATTAACGTTAGGACTTATTGTGGCTGAAAACATAAAACTATCATTTGTATTAAGTTCATTCAGTTCAGAAGATAGTTTAGACAATAGAAACGTGATTTTAGGAGGACAAATTTTACATTAAAAACACTTGTGCTAACAATGGCTATAAGTAATTGCTTGTTTTAGCCTACTTCTGAAAATCCTCGCGGATTTTCGGCTTGGTGTGTACTTGCAAGGTTAAGTGCTAACCCACGCAACTACTCATAGCCGAGACTGTTAGTGATAATTTTAAAAGATAAGCGGTTTAAACAAGAACAATAAATGGACAGCATCTTTCTGACAATAATTTTAATTTTAGTAGTTCTGATTCCTTCGGCCTTTTGTATTTGGTTAATGTATATTTTATATTCAATCCCAGCCAAAAGCGGACAAAAGAAACTTGGAATATTTCTTTCTTCAATAGTTGGATTATTTTTTATTTATATAACTGTAAATATGATATTTGAAGATGAATTATTTTCAAAAAAAGATTCCGAAAATTTATTAGCTGAACAAAATATTGTTTTAAATAATGATTTTGAACTGCTGGAAAATAAGTCAATGTCTGCAATCGGCGATTACTATCATACATTTACTTTAAAAATTACTGCAGAAGATAAAACAAGGATAATTAACGAAATTAAGAACTCTGAAAACTTCAATCTTGATCCTAAAAGCGAGAACTATTTTGACAATCGAGAAGATTATTACAATGGCCCTAAAAGAATTAAAAATTATGAAACTGAAAAGCAATTCGTAAGAGAACTTTTTGAACCGCAAGGAAAAGGATATGCGCCAACTTGGAGGAAAATAAAAGTTGATAAAAACGAAAACATCCTAGAATTTGTAGATACTAACGAATAAAAAACTATCACTAACACACGCTACAACGGATTTGGGCAATTGGCTAATGGAAAGTTGGTTTTTATTTGACAGTTTAATGATGTAACTACATCAACTGCTATTGAAAAAAAGTTGCTTTTATACAAGCTTACAATTACACCTGAGGCTTAGTGTGATTTTCAATTTCGATGAATTCCATTTTTTATTGCTATTTTCGTTCGCTGAAAACCTCTTTTTCAAAACAGATAATTAAAGACTCTATAGAAAAAAAAAAATCATGAATAGTACTCAGTCAAAATTCACGAGAGAAACAGACAGCGAAAACATATGGTTATCACAAAATAACCAACAGGAATTCAACTTTACAGATTATGGTGTAAAGCCTACTGTACTAGGTACTGAAGCCGAGGTAGGTCAGGCGATGTTAGAAGAACTTTATAAAACTGCACAATCTAAGGAAGGTGATATTAATATTGCACTGCTGGGTGGTCGTGGCGCTCAGGAACTACACCGCTTACTGGGAGAATTAGCTAAAACATCCCAGGCAGATGATTTGCTGGGCAGGCTAAATGTATTTACTCAGGATGCGCTGGCTCCTTTGGGAATGGCGAATAGTTTTAGTTTTGTCAGGGATTTTGAACGTATTTTAGGAGAAGCCTTTTTTAAAAAAATTAAAAGTTTTACTCCGATGCAAACAGATACTAAAGATATCGAGTCTGCACTAATTGCCTATCTGAATAAACTGGAAGAGTTGGGCGGTTTGGACATCTTTTTTATTGGTCATGGTCCCGAAGAGAATGAGGCTTCACATCTTGCCTATATCAAACCTTTTTCGGGAGCGCAAAGTCATCATATTGCAGGAATAATTCCTATTTCCAGCAGTATTTTAGAACATCATATTAGTAAGTTTAAGGCCGGAGGAAGTCTTGTGAATGAAAGTGATGAAAAAGAATGCCGGGCTGCTAAATATATACTTACGTTAGGACCGGCTGCAATTTTACAAGCTAAAAAAATTGTTCAGTCGGTGGTCGATGCCGACTCTGCTCCTGCCAAGGTTAAAACCTATGCTAAGGTGCTTCAAACTGCGTTGAGTGCAAATAAAGAGGAAGCAGCACAGCAATTGAATTCCAATCCTGGCTTATGGATACGACTACATCCTAATACAAAATCATTTGTATTGCCCAATTTAGGTTTGTAATAGTCGCAAAAAATTCTTGACGCAAATTACCTTACTTTTGACACGATATACCTTATTTAGATGAGGATTAAGTATTAAGTTTGAACTAACAAAATATTTAAACTATGCCATTTATCAATCCGCACATTAACTTTAACGGTAATACCGAAGAGGCATTTAATTTTTACAAATCAGTATTTGGTGGGGAGTTTACCAGAATAATGAGACTTAAAGATCTTACAAGCTCTGAATTTCCAATAGCTGAAAATGATGCTAATAAGATTATGCATATTGCTTTACCTATAGGTAAAAACGTTCTAATGTTCCGGAAAGTATGGGACCGGTTAATGAAAACGAAAACAGGTCTAAAATAGCTGTCAGCACTGAAAGTCGCGAAGAAGCTGACCAACTGTTTAACGGACTATCGGTCGGAGGAAATATTGAAGTTCCTATTTGTGACAGTCCCTGGGGAGCTTATTTTGGAATGTTCAGAGATAAATTCGGTATTGAATGGATAATAGAGTTTGATTCTAAATAACATACCAATTATTTAAAAATGAATACAGTAGGAACACTAAGGACTTGTGAACGCGGTCATCAGTACTATAAAAGTAGTGATTGTCCTGTTTGTCCCATTTGCGAAAGCAAACGGCAGCCTGAAAGCGATTTTCTTTTAAAACTTTCTGCTCCGGCAAGACGAACATTGGAAAATAATGAAATAAAAAATATGGACGAACTTGCAAAGTATAGTGAAAAAGAAATTCTCAAATTCCATGGATTGGGGCCAGCTTCTATTCCAACATTAAAAGAAGAATTAGCAAAAGCAGGTTTAGCTTTTAAAAATTAGCAGGCTTTATATTTTAGGAAACAAAAAAATTAAACTAAAAGTTCAGTGGAACCAAATATTCCAGATACAAAATTAATTTATAATTCATAAAATAAAATGGCAAAACAAGTATTTATCAATTTAGCGGTTAATGATCTCCAAAAATCAATGGATTTTTATGCAGCATTAGGATTTACTAATAATCCTCAATTTTCAGATGATCAGGGAAAATGTATGGTTTGGAGCGAGAATATTTTTGTGATGATTTTATCTCATGAAAAATTTAAATCTTTTGCAACTAAACCTATTGCAGATACAAAAACAAAATTAGCCGGACTATTCGCTTTAGCAGTAGATAGCGTTGACGAAGTAAACAAAATTGTAGATAACGGGCTTGCAGCTGGTGGCGTGGAACCAACAGAAATGAAAGATTATGGCTTTATGCAACAACGCACTATTGAGGATTTAGACGGACACACTTGGGAAATTTTTTATATGGACATCACTAAATTCCCAACCGAATAAACTAAAATACTAAAATCAACATTTTCAGAATCACATACACGTTTTTTTTTCTATTGCTAAATTCAAAATATGGTTTTATAAAAGATCAAAAACCTAAAGTTTTTTTCAGCAATTTTACCAAAACCTTGATTTTTCATCCGATTTTAAATTCTTTTATTGCTAAAAAAATTATTTTGCATAACTTCGTTTTTAAATAGAAAAGGCTTTGAGTCTTTTTATAAAGCAAAAAAGATGATAAACCCGGAAGAAGAATTAAAACGAACCATTGGTGTATTTGGTTTGTCGGCCAATATTATGAATATTATAATTGGTGCGGGAATTTTTGCGTTACCCGCCATAGTTGCCGCATCTATGGGTGCTGCCAGTATTATTGCTTATATTTTTTGCGGAATTTTAATGGCACTGATTATGCTTTGCTTTGCTGAAGCATCCAGTAAAGTAACTCAGACCGGTGGCGTGTATTCCTATATTGAGACCGCTTTTGGGCCTTATGCGGGATTTCTTGCCGGAATTTTTACAGTAACAGGTACTTTACTTGCTGATGCCGCAGTATCTAATGCTTTAGTGAATGTTTTGGGTTCTGCACATCCGGTTTTTAAAGAAACACTGGTACGATTATTATTTTTGACAGTAGTATTTTTTGGTTTGGCATTTGTCAATGTGATTGGTATAAAACAAGGGATTGGTCTGGTAAAAATGAATACTGTAGCCAAATTGATTCCGCTTTTGTTATTAGTTATTTTTGGCTGGGAAGCAGTTTCTGTAACCAATCTGACCATTGAACGATTTCCGGATATTCAGGAATTAGGAAAGACTTCCCTTATTTTATTCTTTGCGTTTCAGGGTTGTGAATCCGGAATTGTGGTATCCGGCGAGGTAATCAATCCAAAACGCACAATTCCCAAAGCTATTTTTATCAGTATCACTGCTATTGTTATTCTTTATATGCTGATTCAGACAGTAGCTCAGGGAGTTTTAGGCAGTGAGTTGCCACAGTTTACCGCTACTCCGCTTGCTTCTGCAGCAAATGTTATTTTTGGTCCTGTGGGTTTTATAATTCTTACTGTGGGAGCTGCTATTTCAATGTTTGGTTTTTTAAGTGGTGACATCCTCAATAATCCCCGAACACTTTATGCACTGGCCCGTGACAAAGTAATACCAATAAATGCATTGGCAAAAGTTCATCCTTCTTTTGCAACTCCGTACCTGTCCATTATTGTTTATGCTTTTATTGGTTTTTTAATTGCTGTCACAGGTAATTTTGAAAGTCTGGTAGTTATTGCCAGTAGTTCTATTTTAATTGTTTATCTGGGTGTTGTTCTCGCTGTCATTAAATTAAGATACAGTCAGAAATCCGGACCGGATGAATTTACTATTCCCGGAGGACTCACAATCCCTATCCTTTCAATTGCAATTATTCTTTATTTTCTGTCCAATTTAACTCAGAATGAAATCATTGGAACTTTAATTGCTATTGCTGTTTTATCATTAGTTTATGCTTTGATTTACTTTTCTATGACTAAAAAATAATAGTACACCATCAATAGTATGACTGTCCTGCATGGAGTACAGGATAAATAGATACTCCTGATTTTATATCTTCGTTAATTCCAAAGAAGAACAATCTTTAGCTATTTAAAAGATTTAAACAGGCATCCTTTTTGTGGGGAACCTGACTTTATATTAACCTTTATTAAACAAAATGAAAAAAATCTGTTTATTCATTCTTACTTTACTAGCAATTACTCCAAAAGTATTTTCGCAAAAAAACAATACTGATCTTTTTCCTGACGGGACTAAAATTCCGGAATGGTTTTTAGATGCAAAAAAAATAAATCCCGAAGATTTAGGTAAATTTTATTCCATTACCGACTACGGTGTAAAAAATGACAGTACTCTGGTTCAAACTGCAGCAATCCAAAACACTATTGACGAAGCGTATCGCAATGGCGGAGGTGTGATTGTAATTCCCAAAGGAACATTTATGAGTGGTGCATTGTTTTTTAAACCCAATACCCATTTGCATGTGTCTGAAGAAGCTGTTTTAAAAGGGTCTGACAATATTAATGATTATCCAAAAATGCCTTCCCGAATTGAAGGACAAAGCATTGAATATTTTACGGCTCTAGTAAATGCTTACGGGATTAATGGTTTTACCATAACAGGAAAAGGAACTATCGATGGAAACGGATTAAAATTCTGGGAAGCTTTCTGGCAAAGAAGAAAAGAAAATCCGCAATGTACCAATCTTGAAGTTTCAAGACCCCGTTTAGTTTTTATCTGGAAATGTGATAATGTTCAGGTGCAAGACGTAAAATTGCACAATTCCGGATTTTGGACAAGCCATTACTACCAGTGTAATAATGTAAAAATACTTGATTTACATATTTTTTCTCCACACGAACCGGTAAAAGCGCCCAGTACAGATGCTATTGATATCGATGTATGTACTAATATGTTGATTAAAGGCTGTTATATGGCAGTAAATGACGATGCTATTGCACTAAAAGGCGGAAAAGGACCATGGGCTGATAAAGATTTCAGTAACGGAGGAAATGAAAATATTATTATTGAAAACTGTGAATTTGGATTTTGTCATGCCGCTTTAACCAGTGGTAGTGAAGCCATTCACAACAAAAATATCCTGATGCGTAATTGTACGGTTAATGATGCAAAAAGACTTTTATGGTTAAAAATGCGTCCCGATACTCCGCAAAATTATGAATATATTACGGTAGAAAATATTAAAGGACATGCCTATAGTATGATTTATGTAAAACCATGGACTCAGTTTTTTGATTTAAAAGGCAGAAAAGAGGTACCCATATCTTATTGCGATAACATTACTTTAAGAAATATTGATTTAAAATGTGATGTTTTCTACGATATGAAAATTACAGATCATGATAAATTAACCAACTTTACCTTTGAAAACTTAAAAGTAGACGCTAAAAATGATGCTATTGATAAAAGTATCATTAAAGGCTTGACACTTAAAAATGTAATAGTTAATAATAAAACCATCAAGTAATTACTGTAGCTGTAATTATTTTAAACCACAAAAGGGTATAATTTTAATCATTATACCCTTTTACATTTTTACACATGAATTTATGAAAATAAGCGCCACTTTTTTATTGCTTTTCTTACTATCTGCAACATGTTTAAAAGCGCAGAATACACCTGCTCCAATCAAGCTAGCAGATGTGATTCTGACAGCAAATCACGCCGACTGGAATTATAAACTAAATGAAGATGCAACGATAAAAATCAGCATTTTAAGATATGGTTCACCGATTGAAAATGTTGAAATTGAATACCAATACGGTCCGGAACAATTTACTCCGGAAAAAAAAGGAATTCTAAAATTGCAAAATGGTGTTGGTGAAATCAATATTGGAACAATGAATGTTCCCGGCTTCCGTCAATTAAAAGTACAAACAAACATTGATGGTTATGTCTATAAAAACGAAATCAAAGCTGCTTATGCTCCATTTGATATAAAACCTACCGTAAATCTCCCAAAAGATTTTGAAGCATTTTGGGATAAAGCCAAAGTGGCAAACGATAAAATTCCAATGGATGCAACAGTCATACACAAACCAGAATTATCAACTGCTACTGTAAACGTGTATTTGGTTCGCTTACAAAATTATAAACCGGGACATTATTTGTATGGATATCTGAGTAAACCTAAGGACAATAAAAAACATGCAGTTTTATTTAATCCTCCCGGTGCAGGAGTAAAAAAGATAGTTCCCATTACGTCGTTTGCTGATCAGGGTTTTATCAGTTTTACAACCGAAATCCATGGTATTTCTCCGGAAACGGATGAAAAAAATTTTCAGGAGCAAAGAGAAAAACTTAAAGATTATTGGGCAATTAATCTCGAAGATAAAAATAATTACTACTATAAAAGTGTGTATTTAGGTTGTGTCCGCGCTATCGATTTTCTGACAAGTCTTCCTGAATTTGACGGAAAAAATATAGTAGTAACCGGCGGAAGTCAGGGTGGTGCATTAGCAATTGTAACTGCCGGAATTGATCAAAGAGTAACCTCTATTGCTGCTTTTTATCCTGCACTTTGTGACAATAGCGGTTATTTACACCATCGCGCAGGTGGCTGGCCTTCAATATTTAGCGATAAGTACCAAAACAACAGTTCTGAAAAAATCAAAACAATGGAATATTATGATGTTGTCAATTTTGCTAAAAAAATCAAAATTCCGGGTTTCTATTCAACTGGTTATAATGACAATACCTGCCCTCCTACTTCAACACTTTCAGCTTTCAATTCAGTAAGTGCTCCTAAAGAAATTGTGATTACTCCTATTTCTGCACATTGGCGTTTTGGTGAAACCAATGACAAATCCATAAAATGGTTAAAGGATAAATGCGGTATAGAATAGTTAATGTGTATTTCTATATTTCATAAAAAATTGTTTACTACTTTTGCAGTTCCTAATACATAAGACTATGTCCACAGCAAAAAAAGACTATAAAAAAATTACAACAAAGTCATTAATTGATATGAAAGCTCAAGGAGAAAAAATCTCCATGTTGACAGCTTATGATTATACCATGGCAAAAATTGTTGATTCTGCGGGAATCGACGTAATATTAGTTGGAGATTCGGCTTCTAATGTCATGGCCGGACACGAAACGACATTACCAATTACCTTAGACCAAATGATTTATCACGCTTCATCAGTAGTGAGAGGAGCTGACAGAGCCCTGGTTGTGGTTGATTTGCCTTTCGGAAGTTATCAGTCAGACCCAAAAGAAGCCTTGCGTTCTGCTATCAGAATCATGAAAGAAAGTGGCGGTCATGCAGTAAAATTAGAAGGGGGAAAAGAAATAAAAGAATCCATCAAAAAAATATTGAATGCCGGAATTCCTGTTATGGGACATTTGGGATTGACCCCGCAATCTATATATAAATTTGGAACTTATACCGTAAGAGCTAAAGAGGAAGAAGAAGCTTTGAAACTTATTGAAGACGCTAAATTATTAGAAAAAATAGGTTGTTTTTCTTTGGTTTTAGAAAAAATTCCTGCCAAATTAGCCCAGCAAATTGCCGAAAGTATCTCTATTCCTGTAATTGGTATCGGAGCCGGTTCCGGTGTTGACGGACAAGTACTGGTTATTCACGATATGTTAGGGATGAACAATGAATTCAGTCCCCGGTTTTTACGCCGTTATATGAATCTTTATGAAGGAATGACTTCCGCTATCAGCCAGTATGTTGATGATGTAAAATCTAAAGATTTTCCAAACGAAAAAGAGCAATATTAATATATTTTTCTAATTAGTAAATAATCAGTATTTCAAAATAAATACCCGAAAGAGAAATTATTTCGGGTATTTTCTTTTTATCAGAATAGTTTCGTAAAACCGTTATTTTTGCATTTAAACTAAAACCTATTAATGAAAGTACTTTCAAATAAAAACAACCTTCAGGTATTGCATGAAGACAATCATATTATTGTAATAAACAAGCGTGTTGGCGATATTGTTCAGGGAGATAAAACAGGTGATAAACCGCTGAGCGAAGTGGTTAAGGAATACATCAAACAAAAATACAATAAACCAGGCGAAGTTTTTCTGGGAGTAGTTCACCGCTTAGACCGGCCTACTACAGGAATAGTTGTTTTTGCCAGAACCAGCAAAGCCCTTACACGACTAAATGACTTATTTAAAAACAGAGAAACTCAAAAAACCTACTGGGCAGTTGTAAAAAACAAACCTTCGGAAAAAGCAGCTAAACTGGTGCATTATATTAAAAGAAACGAGAAAAAAAATACTTCCAAAGCGTACTTAAAAGAAGTTCCCGACAGCAAAATGGCGAGTCTGGATTATCAGATAATCAGAGAACTCAACAATTATTTTGCACTTGAAATTAACTTACATACCGGCCGTCATCATCAAATCAGAGCGCAGCTTTCCGCTATTGGCAGTCCTATAAAAGGGGATTTAAAATACGGGTTTGATCGCAGTAATCCTGATGGCGGAATCCATCTGCATGCCCGAAAATTAGTTTTTATACATCCGGTTTCTAAAGAAACGCTGAACATTCTTGCTCCGGTTCCTGACGATGTAATCTGGAACGCAGTATAGTCTGCTTTTTACAGTATAACAATTAAAAGATCTTAGATTTACTTTATAATATCCTACTATGAAATCAAACAGAGAATACATTGAGAACTTACAAAAAAATGGTTACCCTTTAACTTTTGAAACTGTTTTTAATCTTGCTTTTGAAAATTATAAAAAAATTGTCATTTATGCTGGTTCCCTGTTTTTGGTTGGTACTGCATTATTTACAATCCTGGCAATCATCATCCTTCACTACACTTATGGTTTAGCAAATTTTCAGGAATTAATACAAAAGCCTGAAAATTTAGATCCTAAAAACTTCTCCGATGAATTTATAACAGCTTATATCATTAGTATGACTTTGTTAGGCTGTATGATGCATCCCCTTTTTGCAGGTTTTATCAAAATGGCACATTGTGCACAAAAAGATGAAGAATTCCACGTTTCAACTATTTTCGGATATTACAAATGGAATTATTTTAAAGAATTGTTTTTAGTCACACTTATCATCTCAATCAGCAACACCGGAATTTCATTTATCATGGAAGCAGCGGGAATTCCGGCATTAGGAATGTTAGCTTCAGTTAGTATATCTGTACTTACTGTATTAACGGTTCCGCTCATTATATTTAGTGATTATAGTGCAATTGAATCAATCAGAACCAGTATTAATCTCACATTAAAACAACCTTTACTTCTTTTGGGGCTTTTAATTATGGCCTACTTATTCTGTATTACCGGATTTTTCATATTTTTCATTGGATTATTTTTTACCCTTCCCTTTTTATATTCGATGTATTATGCAATTTATAGTTCAATTATAGGGTTTAATCGCTAATTATCCATATTATTTTCACTAAAAGGATTACTTTTTATTTTTAATATTGTTAATTTTAGCAAAAAATAATATCATAGTTTTGTTAAAATCACACATTTTTTAATTATAGAAAATATGACCCCATTTGATAGCTCTATATTAACAGTCTTAATCGAAAATAGTAGCTTTGGTGGTACCCAAAATTCTTTAGCTATAAAAATGTTTGACATTATAGACCAGTTACCCATTGATAAAAATCTTTATCGCACAGTGGTTCCGTTTGTCTTTTTCATCATTTTTTTACTAATCTATAAATTTCACCGGATTAAGTATGCTTTGGGAAATAAGTTCATGAAGAACTTTACTCCTCAAAATTCTGAAAATAAAGAATTTCAGCTTCATTTTCTTTTTCTGGGAATCATTGTTTTAATTTTAGAATTAACTTTCGAATTTTTTAAAATAAGACCTAAAAGTATGTTAGTTACTAACCTGACTATCTCTTTTATCTTAATAGGAATTGCTTATTTAAGCTCAAAATCTGACTTTATTTTCAAAAACATAAAAAAGATATTCAGAGTTATATTTTTACTGGCTTTCTTTAATGTATGTAAAAATTTAGTGTATTTATCCCATGATAATATTCCTTTTTTAAGTTTTTTACTTTTCATCTATTTCTCTTATAATATTATAAAACCATTGAAACTTTACGGGTTATTTATCCTGTTTTCTTTAGGCTTTCTAATTACAATTTCTTTATTAAAATTAGCACCGTTAAACAACATAACGGTAGTTTTCAATTACACCTTAATTGTTATTTTTATCAACTTCATCCGTCATATTTCTATTCAGGATATCAATAATAAGTTTCAATTCAATAATCAGATTATTCATAAAGGAAACTCGTTGATAATGGCAAAAAACAAGGAAAACAAAATTGTTTTCTGTAGTGAAAATGTCGAAGAGATTTTAGGTTATAAAATGGAAGAAATTCTGGGTTATGGTTATTATGATCTGACCGAAAACCCCGAAAAAACCTCAAAAGAATCCTTTGAAAGTCAGATTAATGACAAAATTTTTGTTAGAAAAATAAAAGATAAAAATGGTGATTTTAAATTTATCCAATGGAAAAACAAACAGTTTTCAGACGATTTAATTATTGGAATCGGACAGGATATTACTAATGAAATTCATATTCAGAATCAGTATAAAAACTTAATTCAGAATGCTCAGGATTTTATCTATGAAATTGATTTAGACGGAAATATTATTTTTGCAAACGATTATACTTTAAAAACCCTGGAATATGATGAAAAAGAAATTTTAAATCATCATTATTCTCATTTTATCCGTAAAGATTTTATAAAAAAGCTAAGTGTATATTATAATAACGGAACAGAAAATGTTTCTGAATTTCCAATACATGAAATTCCGTTTCTGAAAAAAAACGGAGAAATTGTCTGGGTAGCACAAAAAGTAATGATCAGCCGTAACGATGCAGCTAAAATAAAAGGTTATTCTAGTATTGGCAGGGATATTACTTTCTTTAAAAATATTGAAGTTGAAAAACAAAGAAGAGAAGAAAAAAACAAAAAATACAATGAAAATCTAAAACAATTTACTGCTAAAAGTTATTCCATTCATGAAACCCTGGAAACAAAACTGAGGCTTATACTGGAAAACACCACTAAAACTATTAGAGCTAACAGGGTAAGTTACTGGCAGTATCAGGAAGATAAAATTACTTGTCTTCAATTGTATAATTTAAAAACTAATGAATTTTCAGAAGGTTATGTTTTAAGCAAAGATTCCTACCCTGCATATTTTAAATCTATTGAAAGTAAGATGCCTTTAGTCGCATCTGATGTTAAAAATAACCCTTTAACAAAAGAGTTGCAGACTGATTATCTGGAAAAATACAATATTTATTCGATGATAGATACACCTGTTTTTATGAATGGGGATCTGATTGGGATATTGTGTATTGAAACCACCGAAAGCATTAAACAGTGGGATAATGAAGATATTAATTTTGCCCGATCAATTGCTGATAGTATTACCATAGCTTTTGAATCAAAAAGAAGACTCGAAGTCGAGCAAAAACTGACTTATAAAAGTGAGTTGCTTTCGGCAATGAACTTATGTACAGAACGTTTTTTGAATGTAAAAAGCATTGATGCGATTTTTACGGAACTGTTAGTTATTATTGGAAAATCAACCAAAGCATATCGCAGTTTTTTCTATCTGAACAATCCGGTAAATCAAACTGTCAGCCAAAAATACCATTGGACTGCTCCTAATGAAAGTTTATCTGAATTAAATCCAGCCTATCAAGATTTACCTTATTCGTTTTTTGGGAATTTCAATCCCGAAACTATCGAAAACAAAGCTTATTTAAGTGTTGTTTCGAAAATAGAAGATACGTCGTTAAAAGAAAAACTGCAAGCTTTGAAAGCCGTTTCATTAATACTTTTTCCGGTGTTTGTAAAAAACAAATTTTATGGTTTTCTGGGATTAAATGATTTAAATGAAGACCGTAAATGGGCTGATGATGAAATCCAGATTTTACAGACTCTGGCAATGAATATCGGATCTTCTGTCGAGCGAATAGAAAACGAAATAGCGATTAATGAAAGTGAAGAAAAGTTTCGTTTATTAGCCAATAACATTCCGGGAACAGTTTATTTATCTGAAAATGATGAGGATTTCACTAAAATTTATTTGAATGATGAGATTGAAAAACTAACGGGATATCCAAAAGAAGATTTTCTAAAGAAAAGAATCCGGTTTAAAGATTTAATTCATCCCGAAGATCTCGAAAGAACACTGTTAAAATCCAGCTCAAAATTATCCAAACTGGAAGCTTTTCATATTACATATCGCATCATCAACAAGGAAGGAAATATTGTCTGGATTGATGAATTTATAGATACTGTGGTAAAAAACGGTGAAATCAAATACATTGAAGGAATTATGCTGGATATCAGTAAGCGTAAAGATGCTGAAAAAGCTATTAAAGCAAAAGAATATGCTGAAACAGCAAATAAAGCAAAATCAGAATTCTTAGCTAATATGAGCCATGAAATCCGAACGCCTCTCAATGGAATTATTGGGTTTACTGATTTATTGATGAAAACAAAACTGGATGATATACAGGAAAAACATATGATTACAGTCAATCAGTCGGCACATACTTTACTCGAAATTGTAAATGACATTCTGGATTTTTCAAAGATTGAAGCCGGAAAGTTAGAATTACATATTGAAAAACAGCCTATAAAAGAACTGATGGAACAGGTTATTGATCTGATTCAATTTGAAGCCAATCAAAAAAAATTACAATTAGATTTAAATATTGACAAACAGGTTCCTGCTTATTTATGGATTGATATTGTCAGAATCAAACAGATTCTAATTAATTTATTATCTAATGCCGTTAAATTTACCGAAAAAGGAAGCGTAAAATTAAATATTGAGGTAAAAGAAATACAGAGCGATACGGAAACTAAAATTCGTTTTTCTGTAATAGATACCGGAATTGGAATCCTGGAACAAAATCAGAAAAAAATATTCAAAGCTTTTTCACAGGAAGACAGTTCGACAACTAAAAAATTTGGTGGAACAGGTTTAGGATTAACGATTTCGAACAAATTATTAAACTTAATGGACAGCCGTTTAAAATTAAAAAGTGAACCCGGAAAAGGAAGCTGTTTTTATTTTGATATCAATCTTAAAACAAGTGATCAACTGCTGACAAACATTGTGATTACCAAACCATCCTTAAATACTGAAACAATTCAATTATTTGAAAGTAATCCTGATTTGGAAAAGCTTAAAATTTTACTTGTTGAAGACAATAAAATAAATATGTTGTTATTAAAAACAATAATAAAAAACACACTTCCTAAAGCTACAATTTTCGAAGCTTCCAACGGACTTGAAGCCGTAAGCCAGTTTGAAAGTATAGTTCCAAATATTATTTTTATGGATATTCAAATGCCGGTAATGAATGGTTATGAAGCAACAGAAGCCATCCGGAAATTACCATTAGGAAAAAACACTCCTATTATAGCCATTACCGCCGGAACAGAAAAAGAGGAAAAAAACAAATGCTTGGAAATGGAAATGAATGATTATATTTCTAAACCCATAATTAAAGGAATTATTGAAAAAACATTAACAAAATGGATTGTTACAAACTAAATATAATAGTATGAAATGGAAAGGAAGAAGACAAAGCGGCAATGTTGAAGACCGCAGAGGAATGTCATCGGGCGGTAAAACAATCGTAGGAGGAGGAATCCTGGGAATTATTATTTTATTAATAAACGTTTTTGGAGGCGAAAATGCGCAAATGATTACTCCTGTACTAGAACAGCTAAATCAGGGACAAAATCAAAACACTACTGAACAAAGAGATTTAACAGCAGCAGAATTAGAAGAACAGGCATTTGTAAAAACAATTCTTGCTGACAATGAAGATGTATGGTCTAAAATTTTTGAAGAAAACAATCTTCAATTCAAAAATCCCAATATTGTATTATTTAGCGGAGCAGTACAAACTGCTTGTGGAAATGCTTCTTCTGCTTCAGGTCCTTTTTATTGTCCGGGCGATCAGAAAGTTTATATGGATTTGACTTTTTTTGAAGAACTGAAAACAAAATTTGGAGCGCAGGGAGGCGATTTTGCCACTGCTTATGTGATTGCTCATGAGATAGGACATCATGTTCAGACGTTATTAGGAACATCTGCAAAAATGAGACAGATGCAGCAAGGAAAAAGCAAAGCGGAAGCCAATAAATTATCCGTCGCTCTGGAATTACAGGCTGATTTTTATGCCGGTGTCTGGACGCATTACAACCAGCAAATGAACAATATACTGGAAGATGGTGATATTGACGAGGCTTTGAGTGCTGCGCATGCCGTGGGAGATGATGCCATTCAGGCTAAAATGCAGGGCCATATTGTTCCTGAATCTTTTACACACGGGACTTCTGTACAGCGTAAATACTGGTTTATGAAGGGGTATAGATCAGGAGATATCAAACAAGGAAATACATTTGAAGAATTAGGACTTTATTGAATTAAACTTTCATTTTCCCAAATAAAAAAAATAGCTTAACTGATTATCCAGTTAAGCTATTTTTTTATTAAAAATCTTTTTATAGCGTATTGTTATAAGTATTCTCCGTGTTGAGAGATATCCAGACCTAATTCTTCTTTATCTTCAGTTACTCTTAGAGGAGTAATTTTATTTACAACAAAAAACAAGAAATAAGAACCTACAAATGCAAATACAGATACCATAATTAAAGCTGTAAACTGATTGATAAACAAAGTAGACTCACCAAAAATAAGTCCCTGATCAGTAACTGCAGGATTTATAGCTTTTGAAGCAAAAACTCCTGTTAACAACATTCCAACCATTCCGCCTACACCGTGACAGGCAAATACATCCAATGCATCATCAATTTTTCCTTTTGGAAATTTGCTAACCATAAAATTACTCACCACACTACTAAATAATCCAATAAAGATAGCGTGAGGTATGCTTACAAAACCAGCAGCAGGAGTAATCGCAACTAAACCTACAACAGTACCTATACAAGCTCCCATAGCTGATAATTTATGACCTAAAATTTTATCCATAAATACCCATGCCATTCCGGCAGCAGCAGCAGCAACAGTTGTTGTACCTAAAGCCTGAACTGCTAAACCATTAGATGCTAATGCAGAACCTGCGTTAAAACCAAACCATCCAAACCACAATAAAGCAGTACCTAATAAAACGTAAGTGATACGGGCAGGATTTACTTTTTGTACTTTTCTTTTTCCTAAAAACATTGCACCCGCAAGAGCTGCCCATCCGGCACTCATGTGTACTACAGTACCTCCTGCAAAATCAAGTACTCCCATTTTAAAGAAATATCCGTCTGAATGCCAGGTCATGTGACATAAAGGCGTATAAATAAACAGAATAAATAATACCATGAATAAAATATATGCCCAAAAACGTACTCTCTCAGCAAAAGCACCAGTAATTAAAGCCGGTGTGATAATCGCAAATTTAGCCTGAAATAAAGCAAAAAGCATAAAAGGAATTGTTCCCCAGGCAGTATTAATGTTTACATTCTGAAACATAAAAAATTCCGTCGGATCACCAATTAATCCATTGTAAGAAGTACCAAAAGACAAACTAAAACCAATAACAACCCATAATATTGTTACAATAATCATCGCTACAAAACTTTGTAACATTGTACTAATAACATTTTTTTTACCTACCATACCTCCGTAAAAGAAACCTAATCCGGGAGTCATTATTAATACTAATGCCGTAGCAACAATCATCCAGGCAGTATCTCCTGTATCAAAAACCGGAGCCTCTGATGGAACTGTATTTGGTGTTAAAATAAAACTTGAAAATAGTGTAATGACCAATAACGCAATCATTATAACACTTAAACTGATTTTTCTCATTATTTTTTTGGTTTAAATTTTCGCCAAAAATATAAAATGATTAACAACCCCCGTAAAATTCAACCCGAAATATTTTAATTTTTATTATTAATTTAGTTTACCCCCTAAAAATTTAAGGGTACAAGCTATAAAAGATTCAAAAAATAACGATTTGTTAAAATTACCTTTTACCAAAGTCATCTATAACCTCATTAAAAATAAAATCTCATTCATTATTTTACAATAAAAACTCACAGAATTAATTTTTACTCAATCGTTTTATCGATATAATCAGAATTTAATAAGTAAAGTGCGCCCATATATTTTAAATTAAAAGAAATAAGTTCTCCTATCTGGTAGTTTTTCTTAGAATGACTGATATCGATCACCAGCATGTCTGAACTGGCATCAATAATAGTTATCTCGTCATCTTCAGGGATAAGATACTGTGGCTGCATATCTAACAAACCAACATCCAGAATAGCTCTTAGCGAAGTACTGCTAAAATCTTCTGTTTGTTCCATCGAATAAGTATTTCCTGCTACATTTTCTCCTAATTCTCCGGTGGGAGTATCGGGCTTTTCGGTAATTTCAATAATTTCAGCAAATAATTTAAAAACATCATTATGCATTCCTTCAATAGTATCTCCGGTAAAGAGGTCTTTTCCAAAGAATAGAGCTTCTCCAATTCGAAAATGATTCACAGCCATAGGACGTGCATTTTTTAAAATTAACGGAACCGCAACAGAAGTTCCTCCTGAAACCCACGGGATTTCAATATTAAATTTAGCTTCGATAAGCTGTTTGTATAAACTCAACTGAATCAACTTATCCTGAGTAGGCATAACACCGCTCAAACAATTGAGATTGGTTCCTATGCCGCGGATTTCAATGTTAGGTAAACTTAAAATAGATCCGTAAAACTCAACTAATTCTTCTCCCATAACCCCTTCACGTAAATCCCCCATTTCAATCATAATGATAATTTTATGGGTTTTATGCTGCTTTATAGCTTCTTCAGAAAGCATCTGAATGGTGTAGAATTCCGTATTGAAACTCACATCCGCATAGCGAACAATGCTTTCAATACTTCTTTTAGCTGGCGGCTTAATATAAACCGTCTGAATATCCGGATTTAAGGATTTAATCTTTCTTAAATTGCTAACCCGAGAATCATGAATTTCTTTGACTCCTAAAGCAATAATTTCTTTTAAATATATTTCATTACCACATAACATTTTAGATACTACTCCCCAATTGATTGCTCTTGATTTAAAAATAGTATCCAGAAATTGATAATTTTCTTCTAATTTTTTTCTATATAATTTTACAAATGCCATCAGTCAGTAATTTTTCGGGGAATCGTTTTCGAGATTCGAGTTAATAATTCATAATTGAGTTGGTTGCTGTAATCACAAAATGAAGCAATGGTTATAGCCAGATCATTTTGATTGCCTATTAAAACCACTTCTTCTTCTTTTTTAATACTTTTAATATCTGTAACATCTACCGCTACCATATTCATGGTAACCAGTCCTACTACCATACAGCGTTGTCCCTGTACAAGTATGCGACCGTGATTACTTAAGGATCTGCTGTATCCGTGGGCATAACCAATAGGAATTACTGCAATTTTCATGTTCTTTTTAGCCATAAAACTCGTTCCATAACCTACAAAATCACCTGTTTTTACTTTTTTAATACTCATTACTGAACTTTTCCAGGTTATGATGCGGCGTAAAGGATCCTGTTTTATTTTTTTAGTATTCAGATAAGCAACAAATACTTCCTGACTGGGCCATAATCCATATTGCATAATTCCTATCCGTACCAGATTCATTCTTGTTTCAGGAAACATTATTGCTGCTGCTGAACAAGCAGAATGTACCATTTCGGGCTTTAATTCATTTTTTATTAAATACTGATAAATTTCGTCAAAATATTTGATTTGCTTTTCAACTCTGTAATAATTAGCAATACTTTCGGCTCCGGCATAATGTGTACAAAGTCCTTTAAAAATAAGATTCTTTGCTTCTTTTTTCAAAATTGCAATTACCTCTTTTAATTCTGATTTTTCAAATCCGGTTCTGTTCATTCCGGTTTCAGTTTCAATATGTACAATGGCTTTTTTATTCAGCTTTTTAGCCACTCTTACAGCACTGACAAGCCTTTTTTTATCAAAAACAAAAAACTCAATATCATTTTGAATAATCCACGACAAATCTTCTTCACTGATGAATCCCATGATTAAAATAGTGACTTTATCAGATAAAACAGCATGAACCTGCCTTGCTTCATCAGTATCAAAAACTGAAAAATGATTAATCCCGCATTCAGATGCCATCACAACAAATTCGGATATTCCATGACCATAAGCATTCCCTTTAACAACTGAAGAAAGAATTCTCTTTTTTCCAAATAATTGTTTCAAAAATGTTATGTTATTTTGATATGCTGAACGGCTAAGTTCTATAATTGAATTTGTCTGCATCTGTAATTTGTTTACTTATATGATGAAAAATACTTATACCTGTTTGTAAAATCTCATCCTCAAAATCATAATCGGGATTATGCAGCGCCGGCTTTTCTTTACCTATGCCTATCCCAAACATGGCACCTTTGTATTTTTGTGTAAATAGTCCAAAATCTTCTCCCCAGCTAAACGGAGTTTTCTTTTCTAAAAGCGCCAAACAATTAGAATTTGCAGCTACTCGGACTAAATCAACCGCAGTACTATTATTTTCATTAGCTTCAAAAGTCTGAACCCACTTTATACTTATACCCAGTTTATATTCATCAGCAATACTTCTGGCTTTTTCTTCTAAATAACCCGCAATATTTTTCATTTCCACACTGCTGTCACTTCTTACTGTAAAATGAATCTCTCCTGCTCCAGCCGACACACCATAAGCTTTTTTACCCATCCGGATATGTACAGGAGTAATAATACAGTATTTAGGTTTCTTGCTGTCAGGCTGACTGTATTTATTGTATGCTGAAAGTATTGCTGCAATTGCCTGTGCAGGATTAATTCCTTTTTCGGGTTCAGCAGCGTGCGCTGTAATTCCTTTTAATTTTATAATAATACTGTTTACGGCACAGGTAAAGGTGTTGTTTTTTACCACAATCTGATTCTTAGGATAAGCCGGTAAATTGTGTAAAGCAAAAACATAATCCGGATTAATGGATTTGAATTTCGTATCTGAAAGCACTTTTTGCGCACCGCTTCCATCCTCTTCCGAAGGTTGAAATAATAAAAATACAGCGCCTGTATCCGGTCTTTTTAAATGTAATTTTATGGCTAAACCGCATAAAATAGCCATATGCCCGTCATGACCACATTTATGTGAAACTGCTTTATGTACAGAACGGTGCTCAAAATTGTTTATTTCTTCAATAGGTAAGGCGTCCAGTTCACAACGAAATAATACCGTTTTGCCTGGTTTTTCGCCGTTGTAAGCAGCAATAATTCCGGTTCCTCCAATAGCAGTGATCATTTCATCGGGTGGAAATTGTTTTAAAAAAGAAACAATTCTGTTTGCTGTTGCAACTTCTTTTCCGGAAACTTCAGGATGCCGGTGCAATTCTTTACGAAATGAAATTAGGGTATCCAGATACTGATTGAAAGATTCCATTTTTGCTTTATTTAATGAGACGCATTTCTAAATATTTATTTGTAAATCCTAATTTTTCATAAAGCTTTCGGGCCGGATTATCCGGTTCAACATGTAGTGCAATATCTCCTTCGGCAATAGAAATCGCTTTTTGCATTAAATTTTTACCGTATCCTTTACCGCGCAGGCTGTTATCGACTGCAATATAAACCAGTATATTTTCAGGAATAAATCCCTGCATACCGGTATTGTTTAAAATCACAGCCCCTACAATCCGGTGGTCATCAATCCCCAGTATAATATTCCCTCCTTTTTCAGGATTCATCACGTAGTCAATACATTTTAGAATATCTTCTGTTTTGTCGCCATATTGTTCCAGATGAGTATAGAGAAACTCAGCGACAGCCTGATTGGAATAAATTTTATCTTCTCCTGATATATAATTAATTATTTTGAAGTCCATTTTGTAATTGTTTATTATTATGATAAATTGATAATAGAATAAATAAAATAAGTGAAATACTTATTCCATAAATGTTGGCATCCAGATTTTTAGAAAGCCTGATTCCTAAAGGTAACTCATTTTTTGTAATTATCAGCAAAATTGTAACTGCACCGCCTGACAACATACTCCAGAATGCTGCAACAGGATGGCTTTTTTTCCAAAATAAAGCTCCTAAAACCGGGATAAATAAGCCCGAAACCATAAAAGCATACGAATAAAGCATCAGTTCTAATACATTTTGCATTTGGGATGCTAATAAAATGGCAAATAATCCCACGAGCAAAGTAACTATTTGCGAAAGCTGTAACTCTTTTTTATGAGTGAGTGCTTTTTTAGAAAACTTAGCCATGATATCAGTCACAATATTTCCCGAAGCAGCCATCAGGCAACTGTCAGCTGTAGAAAGTATTGCCGAAAAATAGGAAGATAACATCAGCCCCATTAAACCCACCGGCAGAATAGTAGCTAATAAAACAGGTAATCCCATTTCACTATCCATAGTTGCTGCATCAGTAATTCCCTCAAACATTCCCTGAGTGGCAGCAACTTTAGCAAGCATACCTAATATAACGCCCATAAAAGCCATTATTGGCCATTCAAAAACACCTGCTATCAACCAGGCTTTTTTGGCTTCTTTTTCTCCTTTACTGGCATAAATCCGCTGGTATAAAGTCATCCCTACAAACCAAATAGGAATAATAGTAACCGACCAGTTTATAATTTGGTAAACAGAAACATTTGACATTGATAAATACTCCGGAGCCAGAGTGCTTTTGATAGCATCATAACCACCTACCGCATTATAGGCTACCGGTATTCCAATAAAAACCAATCCTCCAATAAGGATTAACCACTGAACAGTATCGGTATAAATAACTGCTTTTAAACCGCCTATTGAGGTATATGCTACTGCAATAACTCCCATGACAATCAATGCCGTCTGAATATCTAATTCCGGAATTGTCGCCGAAGCTAATTTGGCTCCAGCCAAAACCTGAGAACTGGTAAAACCTACATAACCAATTGCGGATATAATTCCTGCCAGGAATGCCACTTTTCCATTATAAAAGTGACTAAAAATTTGAGGAAACGTAAAAAACTTATGCTGATGTCCCAGCCTGCTGATGGTGGGGATTAAAAACACTGCACTCAGCCAGGCTCCCAGTACACCCGTAAATAACATCCACGAACCTGATAATCCCATGGTAAATCCTAAACCTCCCAAACCGATAGAAAATCCTCCTCCTACATCAGTAGCAACTACTGATAATCCAATATGCCAACTGCTCATTGTTCGCCCACTTACATAAAAATCTTCAGCTGTTTTGTTTTTTTTAAAGAAATATACACCAACTCCCAGCATAGCCAGCATATAAACAAAAAAGATTACATAATCTATTATGTGCATTTTTTTTAATTTTCAAGATTATTAAAAGCCTGTACAAGGAATTTTTCCAAAAGGCAAAGATGTAGCATGCTACAAAAGGTGATTTTTAAAATTATTTCAGGAATAATGAAACATTAGAAAAGGCTAAAAAAAACGATAGAAAAATCAGTTTTTGCCGTTTAAAAATCAATTAACGAATGCAAATATAGGAAAAACATCCCAAAAAATAACATTTATTCAATTCCGGCTTGGTTAAGAAATCATTATTATCCCTTAAAATACATTACTTAACTATTATTTTTTTATTCAAAACTCACTAATATTCTGTCTTTTGTATTTTAAAATTCACTATTTTTAAAAAATTATACTACAAAAAAATTCCCGCATCAGTATCATTAATTCTGAAAGCAAAAAAGTATCTTAATTTATAAAAACAATGAAAAACAAAGACATTATTAACTGGGGAATTATAGGACTTGGAAATATTGCACATCTGTTTGCAAAAGAACTAAAATTAGTAAAAGGAGCTAAACTCGTAGCAGTAGCATCAAGAAGTAAAGAGAATGCAGTTGCTTTTGCGACAACTTATCAATGTCCAAAAGCTTATGATTCTTATGAAGCTATTATGAATGACAACAACATTGACATTCTTTATATTGCAACTCCACATGATTCTCATGCAGAACTTACTATAAAAGCATTAGAAAAAAACAAGCATGTATTGTGCGAAAAACCAATTGCACTACGGTATGAAGATGCTGAAAAGATGATTGCAACTGCTGTAAAACACAATAAATTTTTCATGGAAGCTTTCTGGACCAGATTTAATCCTTCTTTCAGAGCGGCTTTCGCCAAAATAAAACAGGGAGAAATAGGAACTCTTCGGTACATCAATGCTGATTTTGCGTTCTATGCTGAAGAAAAAAAAGGGAACAGAATGTTTGATTTAAAAACAGGTGGCGGTTCCTTAATGGATATTGGAGTTTACCCGTTATTTCTTGCTTATACCCTCTTGGGAATTCCTAAAAATATTTATGCAAAATCCATTTTTCATTCCTCTGGAGTAGATACACAAACCGCTATGATTTTGCAATACAAAGAAGCACATGCTGTATTATATTCCGGAATTTCACATACTTCTAATGTAGAAGCCACTGTAAGCGGAACTAAAGGCCGAATTAATCTGAATTCTATGTGGCATATGGCAGAATCTTATACACTGATAAAAGATGATGTCAAAACTATTTTTGAGTTTCCAACCCAAGAAATGGGATACCTTTATGAAATTGAAGAATGCCATGAATGCATTAGAAATAATGCTCCCCAAAGTAATTTATGGTCACATAAAAACAGTTTAGAACTCATGAAAATTGTTGAAGAAGTAAAAAATCAAATAGGATTACAATTCTAATTTAAGCTCAGCTAATCATTTTATAATACCATTTTATGTTAATAAAAGTATTTGGAAGCGCCGTTTTTGGTGTAGAAGCAACTACCATCACTATTGAAGTAAATATCGACAAAGGTGTGGGATATCATTTAGTGGGTTTGCCTGATAACGCAATCAAAGAAAGCAGTTATCGCATTGCAGCGGCTTTAAAAAATAATGGTTACATGTTGCCCGGCAAAAAAATAACTATCAACATGGCTCCCGCCGATTTACGCAAAGAAGGTTCTGCATACGACTTAACTCTCGCATTAGGCATTCTCGTTGCTTCGGGACAAATTAAAGGAGACGAAATTGACAAATACATCATCATGGGCGAATTATCGTTAGACGGAAGTCTGCAGCCCATTCGAGGTGCATTGCCTATTGCCATTAAAGCCAAAGAAGAAGGTTTTAAAGGTTTTTTTCTGCCAAAACAAAATGTAAAAGAAGCCGCTATTGTAAAGGATTTAAATGTGTATGGGATTGAAAATGTACAGGAAATAATTGATTTCTTCGAAGGAAACGGTAATTTAGAACCCACACACATTGATACCCGCGCCGAATTCTACAAAGATTTAGATTTTCCTGAATTTGATTTTTCAGATGTCAAAGGCCAGGAAAGCATTAAAAGATGTATGGAAATTGCCGCTGCCGGCGGACATAATATTATTTTAATTGGTCCTCCAGGAGCAGGAAAAACCATGCTGGCCAAACGTTTACCCAGTATTCTTCCGCCAATGACTTTACACGAAGCTTTAGAAACTACCAAAATCCATAGTGTTGCCGGCAAATTAAAAGAAGTTGGTCTTATGAATCAAAGACCTTTTCGCAGTCCGCATCATACTATTTCAAATGTAGCCCTTGTAGGCGGCGGCAGCTATCCGCAGCCCGGAGAAATTTCTATGGCGCATAATGGGGTTTTGTTTCTGGATGAATTACCGGAATTCAAGCGAGATGTTCTTGAAGTAATGCGTCAGCCGCTGGAAGATCGGGAAGTAACGATTTCCAGAGCCAAATTTACGGTTACTTATCCTTCTTCATTCATGCTGGTTGCCAGTATGAATCCAAGTCCGAGTGGCTTTTTTAATGATCCGAGTGCTGCCCAAACCGCTTCGCCTTATGAAATGCAACGCTATTTAAGTAAAATTTCAGGACCTTTACTGGACCGGATTGATATTCATATTGAAGTAACTCCCGTTCCTTTCGAAAAACTATCCGACAATCAAAAAGCGGAAAACAGTATGACCATTCGCAAACGGGTAACAGCAGCGCGTGAAATTCAATCAGAGCGATTCGAAAAGATGAATAACATCCATTACAATGCTCAAATGAGTACTAAACACATTCGGGAATATTGTGTTTTAAATGATGAATCAAAATCATTACTGAAAAACGCTATGGAACGCTTGAATCTTTCAGCCCGGGCATACGACAGGATTTTGAAAGTAGCCCGTACTATTGCAGACTTAGAAGCTTCCGAAGCTGTCGCATCCCATCATATTTCCGAGGCTATTCAGTACAGAAGTTTAGATAGAGATGGCTGGTTAGGATAGTGATAAGGTTTTGCAAATTCTTCGCCTTTGAGATAGTGATTTGCGGTTTTTAATCGCAGCAATTTGAATTTCATATCCGTCAGAGACTGACGAACACATCCTCAAAGTCAGAGACTTTGCGGAGCGGGACACGGATTGCAAATCCGCTATCGGGAATTTTGAGAAGTAATTAAAAGAATTTATAATTGTAGACCTCGATTAATTGAATAAATAATATCAAAAAGTTCATCAGGAATTCCAAAGTGCTTTATACCACATTTTTTGCATTCCTCGGTATTACTTGTTTTGTCCGATTCAAATTTATCGAATTGTGGTTTTACTTTTGTAATATAATGATACTTAATTGCAGATGTTAGAAATGACTTGTCTTTTGCAGGTATATTTTCAGAATTGATTGATGTAACTAATTCATTAATCAGTGAGATATAATATTTAATATTCTTTACTTGGTAAAACCTGTTTGAATAATCTAAATCGTGATGTGTATCTGCCTGTAGATAGCCACTTAAATATTTAAAAATTGCTTCACTTCCAGTTATAACACCTGAAGTTTTTTCAGTCTTTCCATTTCCAACTTGTTTATTTCTCTCATACGAAAGGCTGAATTCTTCAATATCTTTAATAATAGTTTCCAGTTGATGTTTTAAGTATGTTACAACCTTAGATTCTTCATCACTTTGTTTTTGTTCATCAAGCTGTTTTTGAATTAACTTATTCGCTGTAACTTGTTCTTTCAGTGCAAAATATACTAATATTGACCCTAATATTCCTGTAAATGGTGCGGTGATTCCGCCTATAGTGCCACCAATATTATTTGTATTTGAAGAAGTAAAATCAACACCAAAGCCAAAATGTGTGAATAGAAATGGTGTAATAACTATTAACAGAATACCTGCAAACATTATCCATAATACAGTTTTTTCGTTTTTCATTTATTTATTTGTTATTGGAATTATGGCTAATGTATGATTTTAGTAGTTTGATTTTTACAAGTAATAAATTTTTTATTAACTGATTGTTCAACAAATTTTAAAGATTTTGTTGTCTGCATTTGTGTTTGTATGTCTGTTTTTGAAGAAGTTTAAAATGGTTTCTGAATTTGCTTGTAAAAGTCACAACCGAAACGAAAAATATCAGTTTTGGCAATATGGAAATCATCCTGAAGAAATTTTCTCAGAAAAGTTCTTTTGGTCGAAATTAGATTATATCCATTTGAATCCTGTTCGGGCTGGAATTGTTTCAAAAGCTTCTCATTATACTCATTCCAGTGCTTCTAATTATGTTGATGACAATGGAGTTATAGCCATTACAAAAGTAGATAATCCGGTAATAGATGTTTTGAAACATCAAGCGATAAGTACAATTTATAACTGGTAAGGAAGGTCAGAGACCTTTTATCACATCCTCAAAGTCAGAGACTTTGCGGAGCACAATTAAATTAGAACTTCGCTATCCCCGCTTTCAGCCAGTTGTAATATTCCTTAACACCCACATAACTAATTGTTGGTTTTGCGGTATTCAAACTGTTTCCTTCTAAATCGGTTAATACATACAAAGGCTGCGTATTGGTTTTATATTTAGAAATCATAAAATCAGTCCATTTATCGCCTATCGTTTCAATTTCTGAACCTGTTGTTGGAGAAATAAATTGTTGTGCTTTTGGTAATTCTCTTTTGTCATCCACATAAAGTGAAATCAGCACAATTTCGTTATTCAAAATAGGTAAAACGCTGGCGTCAGACCAAACATTATTTTCCATCTTTCTGCAGTTTACACAGGCATAGCCTGTAAAGTCAAGCATGATGGGTTTATTTACTTTTCTGGCATAAGCCAAACCTGATTGATAATCTTCAAAAACTACTATCCCATGCGGACCTATTTTTGCTCCATCCGGTAAATCCATTTTAGTATTGCTTACGTTAGAACCACCTAGTCCCATTGGGCTTTCGCTGTATTGCATTGGTGGAGGAAATGCGCTGATTATTTTCAAAGGTGCTCCCCAAAGTCCCGGAATTAAATAAATGGTAAAAGTTAAAACCAATAATCCCATTCCTAATCGTCCCACGGAAATATGTGTCAACGGACTGTCGTGTGGTAAGGTTATTTTTCCAAATAAATACAACGCCAAGGTTCCAAAAATAGCAATCCAAATAGCTAAAAAGACTTCTCTTTCTAAAATGTGCAATTGTAAAACCAAATCAGCATTCGATAAAAATTTAAAAGCCAAAGCCAGTTCTAAAAATCCTAAAAATACTTTTACGGTATTCAGCCAGCCTCCTGATTTTGGTAACGAATTCAACCAACCCGGAAATAAAGCAAACAGCATAAATGGTAAAGCTAATGCCAATGAAAATCCAAACATTCCAACAATTGGCCCTATAACACCGTTTGTGGCAGCTTCAACCAATAAAGAACCAACAATAGGTCCTGTACATGAAAATGAAACAATAGCTAAAGCCAAAGCCATAAACAAAATGCCTACAATCCCGCCTTTGTCTGCCTGATTGTCTACTTTATTAGCCCAGGAATTAGGCAACATAATTTCGAAAGCACCTAAAAAAGAAGCTGCAAAAATCACTAATAAGATAAAGAATCCAATATTAAACCACACATTCGTGGATAATGCATTTAAAGCATCGGCTCCAAATATCCATGATACTAAAAAACCCAGCGAAACATAAATTACTATAATTGAAATGCCATAAATAACAGCATTTCTAATTCCTGCCGCTTTGGTTTTACTTTGTTTGGTGAAGAAACTCACCGTCATGGGAATCATTGGAAACACACAAGGAGTCAGCAAAGCCGTAAAACCAAATAAGAAAGCAACCAGAAATACTGACCATAAACTCCTTGGAGCATTTGGTACACTTTCGGGCAAAGTCACTTTTTCAACAGCTTCTGCTACATTACTTTCACCAAGACTTGGCACAACCGAGTCTGTTTTGATCGTATCGACACGCTTTTCATTTGCAACAGAACTATCTTTAATACTATCCTTTTTTATGGGTGCAACAACTGCGGTTTTAGCAGCAGGAATCTGAAAAGTAAATTTCTTAGACTGATTGATACACACTTCTTTACATACTTGGTAATTAAGTTCCACTTCAACCTTATTTAACTTTGAGTTAGTCAATTTAATTTCTTGCTTAATTTGAGCTTTTCCTTCAAAAAAAGTTTCGTCTACCTCAAAAATATCGTTGTAAGCAGTTTTTGTTTTGCTCTCTTTGGCTTTGCCAATTAAATTAAAATTTCCTTTCTGATTTTTAAAAACAACTTCCATAGCCAGTGGTCCTCCATCGGGAGTAAACTGCGAATACATGTGCCAGTCTTTCTCAATTACCGCATTAAAAGTCAATACAAAAACACCTTCTGATTTCTGTTCTATTTTGGTAGTCCATTTAACTGGATCCAGAATTTGAGAATTTACATTGGTAAAAACCAAAAAAGCGGTAAGAATAAATACTAGTTTTTTCATTATTGCAAAGCTATTTTTAATATATTTTGTGTGGAATCATCTGTCCTGAACCGCTCATCCTGCCGGATACCTATTACCCATACAATTTGATTTCCGGACCATAAAACCCAGCAATTTTCTTTTTCTAATAAAGATAATTTTTCGTCTTTAAAAAGCTTACTCAGTTTTTTAGACTTCCCATTCATCCCAAATGGCTGAAAAGAGTCGCCTTCCTCCCATTTTTTTAAAACCAATGGATAAACTAATTTATCTTCGTCCACAAATATAACTGAATTTGATGCAGCTGAAATGTCGTCTACTTTGCAAAAAGCAAGATTTAAGGGAATATTAACTTCTGTAACATTTTTTTCTACAAAAAAGAACTGTTCTGGTTTATCTATTAGCAAAGCACTCAAAATTAAGGATTCTCTGTCCTTTAATAGCCTGTAATGAGGCGAAAAAACCTGTTTTCCTGACTGACTTTCTACCAAAGCATATACATCCTCCCAAGCTGTAAAACCAAATTCATGCAGCCACTGATACAAATACGATTTATAATTAGGCAGTCGTAACAATTGCTTTAAATCAAAAATAATCATTTCTTCATCTTCTTTTGCAACCTGCTGATACACCATAATACTCGCGTCTTCAACTAATTCCTGAGATTCTTTTAAATAAGACTGCGTTTTTTGAAAAGAATCGATAAACTTCGGATTCAGTTCTTTTAGCAAAGGAACTAGATGATGTCTGATTTTATTACGCAAATATTTATCGGAGGCATTACTGCTGTCTTCCCGCCACTGAATAGTATTTTCCTTAGCATAGTGGTCAATTTCCGCTCTTGTAAAAGGCAAAAGCGGACGGATAATTTTATTATTCCGGGCCGGAATTCCAATTAACCCTTCTAAACCGGTTCCCCGACTCAGGTTAATCAAAAAGGTTTCTATATTATCATCAGCATGATGAGCCGTTAAAATGTAATCGTAATTTTCTGTTTCCAGCAATTCATAAAACCAATTATAACGCAATTCACGGGCTGCAATTTGAGTCGAAAGTTTGTAATCATTCGCAAATGCTTCGGTATCAAACTGAGTTAAAAAAAGTGGAATTTCATTTGCATCAGCATATTGACGAATAAAATCCTGATCTCCAAAACTTTCTAACCCACGTAATTGAAAGTTACAGTGACACAATCCAATAGAGTATTTTAACTGATGTAATAAATGAACTAAAACCATACTGTCAATTCCGCCACTTACAGCCAGTAATAATTTGCTGTTTTCCAAAAAAGGGAAATTTTTATTCAGATGTATTTTGAGTCTTTCAAGCATGGATTAAAAATTATAAATTTATTTCAAAACTTCAAACATTGCTTTGGCTTTTAGCAAACATTCTTCGTATTCCTTTTCAGGAACAGAAAGTGAAGTGATGGCACTTCCTACTGAAAACGATAAATACTGATTCTGCTGATTGTATAAAATACTCCGAATTACGACGTTAAAGTCAAAATTACCTTCAGGAGTAAAATAACCCACAGCTCCACTGTACAAACCTCTTTTTGTTTCTTCCAGTTCTTCAATAATTTTCATCACCGAAATCTTAGGCGCACCCGTCATACTCCCCATTGGAAAAGTATACCTTAAAGCATCAACAGCAGTATATTGCGTATCCAGTTTTGAAGTAATAGTTGAAATCATTTGATGCACCTGTAGGAACGAATATATACCACATAATTCCGTCACCTGCACCGAACCTTTTTGTGCTGTATGCGATAAATCGTTGCGAACTAAATCGGTTATCATAATGTTTTCGGCACGTTCTTTAGCATCAGCAGCTAATCTATTTTTGGATTCTTCATCTTCTATTGGATCCAAAGAGCGTTTCGCTGTTCCTTTTATAGGTTGGGAAATCAATACATCACCTATTTTTTTTAAATAGCGTTCCGGTGATGCGGACAATAAAAACTGCTTATGATTTTTAAAAAACACGGCAAATGGTGGCTTTGAAATTTCATTGAGTCTTAAAAAAGTTTCAACAGGCTTAATATGTGCTTTTTCGGCATAGAATTCCATACAAAAATTAGCCTCATACAAATCTCCGTGATGAATATATTGAAGCATTTTAGATACTTTTTCACGATAAGCTTCCGCTGAAATTCGTTGTTGAATATGAACATCCAAATCCAATTTTTCTAAATCAATTGTAACTGATTTGATTTCTTCCCAATCGGCTTCAAATTCATCATCACAAAAATTTAAATATTTAATTTCGAGTTGGTTTCCTTTAGCCAGAAAAAGTTTTTTAGGCTGAAAAAAAAACAGATCAGGAAATTCCAATCCATCAAAATTATCAGATTTTAAATTTTCTGTATCATTTTTTAAATCATAGGATAAATAACCAAAAATCCAGTCTCTGCTGGTTTGCTGGTACTGTTTTAAATCTTCAAAAGCATTAAAATAATCTGTTTTTATAGCTGTAAAAGCATCAACGGCCAGAATCCAATCATAATTAGAATAGTCCTGCTGATATTCATTACTATCCATAAAAGTCACTTCTCTAAATTGTTGTGACCATAGTAAAAGCTGTTTTTTGAAATCAGCGAGTTGCGTTATGTCTTGTATAAAAGATGTTCTCAAAGTAATTTTTTAAAAAAGTAAAATTACAATAAAAACCCGACTTATTTTATTTGTCAAACAGCTTAAAGTATTTAGTAAAACATTTTGCTTATTGCAATAAAAAGCAACTTACAAAATAGATTCGTTATCAAATTAACATTTTAATAAATAATAATTATTTAAAAAAGGAAAAACCAGTTCTTTTTTTTGTAAATTTACAATAAGATGAAAACAAGACCTGTATTTTGACTTGTTATTACATCTCAATATTGTAGTTTTTCTAATTTGCACGGTTATTTAGGGAGAGATTATACGAAGAATGGAGGTGTCAGACCGCAACAGATATTTTTTGATTTGTTAACCCATAAACCTATATATCATGAAAATCGCAACCCTTATTGTTCGTTCTCTGCTAGGGATATTATTTCTCTTTACTTCGGTTAGTTATTTTTTACACCTGAATCCAGAACCTGCATCTACAGGAGACTTTAAAGCATTTCAGGTTGGTCTTGTAGCATCAACTTATCTGATACCTTTAGCCAAAAGCATTGAATTACTTTGTGGTTTATCCTTTGTGACAGGAAAATTCACCACTTTGGCTAATATTATTATTTTTCCGGTAATCATCAATATTTTACTGATTAATTACTTTTTAACCCCTGAAAATTTACCCATTGCAATTGGTATTTTTCTAGCCAATATTTTTCTGATTTACAGTCATTGGGAAAATTATAAAGGATTATTTAAAATGAATGGTTAAATATAAAAACAAGAAACCCGTCTCGTTAAAAATGAGACGGGTTTCTGTTTTATAAAAACGTATATTTTAAACGTGTATTGCTCTGTTATCAGTTGCTGCTAATGCCGCTTCTTTTACCGCTTCCGCAAATGTAGGATGCGCGTGAGACATTCTCGAAATATCTTCAGCCGATGCTTTGTATTCCATTGCTACAACCGCTTCAGCAATTAAATCAGCTGTTCTTGCACCAATCATATGAATACCTAAAACTTCATCTGTTTTCGCATCAGCAAGAATTTTCACAAAACCATCTAAATCAGCACTTGCTCTTGCACGTCCTAATGCTTTGAATGGAAAACTTCCTGATTTATATGCTACTCCAGCCGCTTTTAATTGTTCTTCTGTTTGTCCCACAGCTGCAACTTCCGGCCAGGTATAAACTACTCCCGGAATTAAATTATAATCAATATGTGGTTTTTGACCCGCTAAGATTTCAGCAACCATAGTTCCTTCTTCTTCTGCTTTGTGAGCTAACATCGCACCACGTACCACATCACCGATAGCGTAAATATTAGAAGCCGAAGTTTGTAAATGATCGTTTACTTCAACTTGACCTCTTTCTGTGATTTTAACACCAGCTGCTTCAGCATTCAATCCATCTGTATAAGGACGACGACCAACAGAAACCAAGGAATAATCTCCTTCCAGTGTAATTACTTCACCTTTTTCATTTTCTGCTTTCACTGTAACCACATCTCCATCTCTTTCTACTGATTGTACTTTGTGTGAAGTATAGAATTTCATTCCTTGTTTTTTCAAGACTTTAGTCAATTCTTTAGACAAAGAAGCATCCATTCCCGGAATAATTCTGTCCATAAATTCTACTACTGAAACCTGAGCTCCAAGACGTAAATATACTTGTCCTAACTCGATACCAATAACTCCACCACCAATAATCACAAGGTGTTTAGGCACTTCTGTCAAACTTAAAGCTTCTGTAGAAGTAATGATTCTTTCTTTGTCAATTTTGATAAAAGGCAAAGAAGATGGCTTAGAACCCGTTGCAATAATAGTATGTTTAGCTTCAATTGTCTCAGAAGTTCCATCAGCTTTTGCAACAGCAACATGAGTAGCATCTACAAAAGAACCTAATCCTTCAAAAACCGTAATCTTATTTTTGTCCATCAAATAGTTAATTCCACCGGAAGTCTGATCAACAACTGCTTTTTTACGGGCAATCATTTTCTCTAAATTAACTTTTACTTCTCCTGAAACTTCGATTCCGTGATCAGCAAAATGAGCAATTTCTGCATAATGATGTGAAGAAGCCAATAAAGCTTTGGAAGGAATACAACCTACATTAAGACAAGTTCCTCCAAGTGTGGAATATTTTTCGATAATAGCTGTTTTGAAGCCTAGTTGCGCACAACGAATCGCTGATACATATCCTCCAGGTCCAGAACCTATAACGACTACGTCAAATGAATTCATAGTATATTGTTTTTTATTTATTTTTTAAAATGTCGAAGAGCAAAAATAAGGAATTAAGTTTTGTTTAAAGTTCAAAAAATAAGATATTTTGTTAGGTTTTTGTATCTGATTTAAAAAAGAAGCTTGTCGGTTAAACTAATAAAAAGTCAAAATAAACTGGATTCTTTTTAATTCAAAAAATGAAACTGCCCATTTAGACAAATTACAGATTACCATTTTTTCTCAAACTTCTTCCTCTGGGTTCATCAGCTTTATGAAGTACCGTTTCCGAATGTAAAAATTGTGCAGCTTCAGCAGAATAATGTACTTTAACTGCACTGCGGGCTAACATTTCTGATTCAAAATCATCTAAAACACGTTTTCGTATTCCTGTTTCCCGCCAGTTTGAAGCAGGCTTACATCCTTTTCCTATTGCTCGTGCCAATGCCAGAGCATCAAGTAATGCCTGATTTGCCCCTTGTCCTTTAAAGGGACTCATAGGATGGGCTGCATCACCAATAAGTGTCACTTTTCCGGATTTCTTTAATAATTCAGCATCAGGTAATTTGCGGTCATAAACAGGATAACCTGATATCAGATCCTCCTGAGTGGCAGCTACAATCTGAGGAACAGGATTATGCCATTGTGTTCTTTTACAGGCTTCTTGCTTTAACGCTTGCGGTCCCTGAGTACTCAGTTTCTTAGCCTCTTTTTCAGACAATGGAAAACTAAGCTGCCACATCACAGAATCTTCTGAATAAGGCATGATATAAATACGCTCATTTCCATTGGCTGTTTGAAATACTGTGGCCGAATCCAACAAAGAACTATCAACACCATCCAAAGCTTTCAATGGACAAATACCTAAAATCACCATACAACCTAAGTAACGCAAAGGGGTCTCATCCTCCCCAATGATCAGTTTTCGCACCGCACTACGGATACCATCGGCTCCAACCACAAGATCTGCCTGAGCATTTTTCACCACACCGCTTACGTCAAATCTTAGATCGACACCACCATTTTCAGTTTCGTTAAAATCAATTAAATTGTGTCCCCACTGTATCTTGTCCTGACCGCCAAGCTGCTCCAGCAAGGCCAATCGTAGCGACTGTCTTGCAATGTGTATGTTAGTTCGTTTAGGTGTTTTTTTAGTATCTGACTGCATCCATTTTCTCATTCCCCATTCTCCTATGACTTTTCCATCAGTGGTATGAACCAAATGTCGTGTAGAAATAACACCGGCTTCTAACGAAAAAATCCCCAAGCCCTCAATTGCTTTGCTGGCTTGCTGCAAGGTGAGTCCATATCCCTGAGACCTGCTGTCAAAACCACTGTCCCGTTCATAAATTGTAAAGGGAATCCCGCGGTGTAAACAAGCTACCGCAAGTGCTATTCCTCCTATTCCGCCGCCAATAATAGCAACACGAGGATAAGTATTATCTTCCTGGGGTGGATTTACAGCAGCAATCAAACCCGATCCTGCACAATTAATGCAGGAATCAAGGTGTGCTTTTGGAGAAACAGGAGGCGTCCCTGTTTTGTTTGATTTTTCAAAAAGCTCTAAAGCCCTTTGATAACTAAGGCGTACTTTTTTAGCAATTCTCCGGCTTTTTTTACCTTGTCCCTGACATTCTTTGCAAATAGTCCAATGAGTTGCTGTGGTTCCCGGATTTTTCATTTCTTGTACTTCCAATTATCGCAAACAACTTTTTAAAATTGTTACCGGATGCTGCGCTTTTCTGCTGGTTCCGTCAAAAATCTGATGACGGCAAGAAGTTCCCGCTGCAGCAATAACCGTATCTGCATCAGTGGTTCTTATTTTTGGAAACAAGGTATCTTCCCCCATTTGCATACTCACTTTATAATGTTCTTCTTCATAGCCAAAAGAACCCGCCATACCACAACAACCGGAATTATATATTGTAACAGTATTGTTTTTGGGCACATTCAACATACCAAAAGTAGCTTCAACGGAACTTAATGCTTTTTGATGACAATGTCCGTGAATTTTAATCTGTTTTGCAGTTGTAGAGAATTGTCCCGCATGAATTTTTCCTGCTGTAATTTCTTTTTTGAAAAATTCTTCAATCGTCAAAACGTTTTTTGCCAGTTGCTGAGCAGCCGTTTTATCTTCTGCTAATCGCAGATATTCATCTCTGAAAGTCAATATCGCCGAAGGTTCGATTCCTATTAACTGACAATCATCTGAAATAAGAGGCGCAAAAGTAGCTACATTTTTTATCGCAATCATTTTAGCTTCTTCCAGAAATCCTTTTGAAAGATAGGCTCTTCCACTTTCTTCATGTTCGACAACAACCACTTCATATCCTAATTTTGTTAATAATTCGAAAGCATCAATCCCAACATTTACATCATAATAATTGGTAAACTCATCACAAAACAAAACTACTTTTCCATTTGGATATTTCTTATTTTCATTACTATTGACATTACGATTATTATTGCTAAGCCATTTTCTAAATGTTTGTCTGGCTAACAGCGGAACTTCTCTTTCCTGTGCTACTCCCATTCCTTTTTTTACAAAAGAAAGATTCGATATAAAATTGGTAAATGATGGAAAAATACTTCCCATCTTATTCATTTTAGCATTATTGGCGAAAATTTTATTTCGAAAGGAAAAACCATTCGCTTTCTGATATTGATACAAAAATTCTGCTTTTAAGGTTGCAACATCTACATTTGACGGGCATTCACCTGCACAGGCTTTACAACTCACACACAATTCAAAAACCTCATATAATTCTTTATGATCAAATTTATTTTCTTTATCCGAATGGGTTAAATATTCGCGCAAAGCATTGGCACGGGCACGAGTAGTGTCTTTCTCATCACGGGTAGCACGATAACTGGGACATAAAGTTCCTCCTGCCGAAGGTAATTTTCTGCAATCTCCAGAGCCATTGCATTTTTCAGCAGCTCTTAAAATCCCCATACTATCCGAAAAATCCTGAATGGTTTTAATATCGGGTTCTGTTCTGTCCGTTTCAAAACGGAAGTTTTCATCCATTTTTAAGGCATTCACAATTTTCCCCATATTCAAAACTGAATTTGGATCGAAAGCTAATTTGATGCGTTTAAGTAATTCATAATTTTTTTCACCAATCATAAAAGGCAGAAATTCTCCTCTTACAATTCCGTCACCGTGTTCTCCACTTAACGAACCACGATATTTTTTGACTAAAATAGCCACTTCGGTTGCGATATTTCTAAATTGGTAAACGCCTTCTTTAGTCTTTAAATTCAAAACCGGACGTAGGTGCAATTCTCCCGCACCGGCATGCGCATAATAAATAGCTTCCTGTCCGTGGCGTTGCATCATAGCCGAAAAATCGGCAATATATCCAGGCAAATCACTCAGTTCTACCGCAGTATCTTCAATAGAATCGGCTGCTTTATCATCTCCCACAATACTTCCTAAAAGTCCCAAACCTGCTTTGCGAAGTTCGTTTACTTTTTCAATATCAGTACCATATAATTTTACCGATGCATACCCAAACTGATTGTCTTTCAAATCTTGTATCAAAGCATCAGCCTGCTTTTCAGCTTCTTCCATACTAATGTACGAAGCAACTTCAAACATCATAATCGCTTTGGGTTCACCCTGAATAAAAAATCGGTTCTTGCTTTGTTCTTTATTGTGTTTCGTACAATCTAAAATGGTATCATCAATCATTTCGCAGGTGTAAAGATGATGTTTCATAGCTACTATAACTGCCTCTAAACTTCCCTGAATACTATCAAAATGAGTTACCACCATAATATTATTCGTTGGAGGCAAATCGTCTAATTGTAATGTAACTTCAGTAGTAAACGCTAATGTTCCTTCACTTCCGCATAGAAGTTTTCCAACATTTATTGTAGATTCAGTACCGCCAAATAAATCCGATTTTAATAAAATATCAACGGCATAACCGGTATTTCGCCTGTGAATTTCCGGTTTAGGGAATTCGTTTATTATTTCCTGCTGATTGGCTTTAACAGATAATTCTTCGTATAATTTTCTATAGATCGAACTTTCAAGCGAATCACCTTTGGTTTTTTCGATAAATTCAGCCGAAGTAATGGTGTTAAAAACTGCTGTTGAACCGTCGGCTAAAACTGTTTTTATTTCCACTATTTTATCACGGGTAACTCCGTAACGAATGGAAGTGGTACCCGAAGAATTATTCCCAACCATTCCACCTATCATACAGCGGTTAGAAGTAGAAGTATTGGGTCCGAAAAAAACACCATAAGGTTTTAAATACAGGTTTAGTTCATCACGGATGACCCCAGGCTGAACTCTTACTGTTTTTTTAACGGCATCAAAAGCAATGATTTTTGTAAAATATTTAGACACATCAACAACAATACCATCACCAATAGTTTGTCCAGCTAAGGAAGTCCCTGCAGTTCTGGGAATTAATGTCGTTTTATTTTCTATAGCATAACGTACTAATTTTACAATATCCTCAGTAGTTTTAGGTAAGGCCACTGCCAAAGGAATAATTCGATAAGCCGAAGCATCCGTAGCATATAATGTTTTATGAAGATTGTCATATAAAAGCGTTCCTTCTAAGGAATCAGACAATTGTTTTAATGAATGTATCGCAGACATACTAAAAATCTATTTTGGGAGGTATTTGTAAATTATTGGCAAATATAAATATATCCATTTTTAAAAAATGATAAAATAAACTATTTAATATTTAATACGCTGCTAAAACACGAATAATAATAAACATTCCGTTTTTAGTTTTGGCAAAAAAATTGTGATACAGCAATATGGAGAAAATTAATCTTAAATTATCTTATAAACTTCGCTAAAAAAACTATTTTTGGTAACCGTAAAAACATATTATTCAATGAATCGCAAACTATTTTTATTTTCATTTATTTCTTTTTTATTAGCATCCATTAGTGTTGCTCAGGCGCAATTCAAAACATCAAATCCTAAAAATGAATTCAGAGCAGTTTGGATTGCAACCGTTGCCAATATTGACTGGCCGGTAAGCAATACCGATGCTGTTGAAAAACAAAAAGCTGATTTTATTGAAATTTTAGACGCTTACAAAAAACTGAATTACAATGTGGTTATTGTACAAATTCGCAGTGCCGGCGACGCCATGTATCCTACCAATCTGGCTCCGTGGTCTAAATATTTAACAGGCAAACAAGGTTTAGCACCTTACCCTTTTTATGATCCATTGGACTGGATGATTGCACAGGCACATCAACGTGGTTTTGAATTTCATGCCTGGTTAAACCCTTACAGAGCGACTATGGATTTGAATATTGGCGCTTTAAGCAGAAGTCACGATGTAATCAAACATCCGGAATGGATGATAAAATATGGCGGAAAATACTATTATAATCCTGCTCTTCCAGAAGTTCAGACACATTTAATGAATATTGTAGATGAAGTAGTTACTAAATATGATGTAGACGCTATACATTTTGATGATTATTTTTATCCTTACAGAATAAAAGGAGAAGAATTTAATGACACTGCTGCTTACAGAAAATATGGAAACGGTCAGAGCAGAGAAGACTGGCGTCGTGACAACGTAAATACATACGTGCAAAACACTTACAATTCGATAAAAAAAATCAAACCATGGGTACAATTTGGAATTAGTCCTTTTGGGGTCTGGAGAAACAAATCAGTAGATCCAAGAGGTTCTGACACTCAGGCAGGACAAACGAATTATGACGATTTATATGCCGACCCTATGGCCTGGATGGAAGGAAATTATATTGATTATCTTTTGCCGCAATTATATTGGAGTATCGAGCACAAAACAGCTTCTTATGCTAAATTAACCAAATGGTGGTCTGAGAATACTAATAAAAATACAGCACTTTACATAGGAAACGGAAGTTATAAAATCAACAGTGATTCTGATAAAAAATGGTTCAATCCAAATGAAATCCCAAATCAGATTGACTTAACACGTACCTATCCAAACATTAACGGGAATGCTTTTTTCAGCGCCAAATGGTTTGTTAATAAAAATCAGGCGGTTACCCAATTATTAAAAGACAATCAGTATCAATATCCCGCTTTACCTTATGTAGTACCAAATTCAAGAAGAGAAGTTTTAGACATCCCCTGTATAACTAATATCAACAATCAAACGGCAAATACTATTGTAACACTGGATTTTCCAACACAGAGTAAAATTCGCTATGTCATTGTTTACGGCTCTACAAATAAAAACCGCATTGATGTAAATAATCCAAGCCAGATTATTGATAAAATTGCTTTTAGCGAGACCAAAGACAGCATTGCGATTACTATTCCAAAATTATATTTGGAAAGACATAACAATTGCGCAGTGACTTTTGTGGATTATTTTGGAAACGAAAGCCAGGCCACTTTATTGAAAGTCAATAATTAAAACCTAACAAACATGCAAAAAAACAATAATCCGTGGTATTGGATCCCATTATTAAACTTCGCATCGGGTTTTCCATATGTAATTATAATATCTGTTTCGGTTTTAATGTATAAAAACCTAGGTATCAGCAATGAAGATATTGGTTTATACACCAGTTTGTTATACTTACCCTGGGTTATCAAACCATTATGGAGTCCGTTTATTGATTTACACGGAACTAAAAGAAAATGGTTTTTAAGTATGCAATTATTAATTTCTATAGCTTTTTTGATTGTGGGTTTTATCATCCCAACGAGTCAGTTTTTCATAATGAGTCTGGCTATTTTTTGGGTTGCAGCATTCGCTTCAGCTTCTAATGATGTGGCTAGTGACGGTTTCTATTTATTGGCTTTGACCAAAGATCAGCAATCGTTTTTTTTAGGAATCCGAAGTACTTTTTACAGAGCATCGATGCTAACCGGAAACGGATTAATCATCCTTTTTGCAGGTTATCTGGAACATTTGTATGGCGACAATCAAAAAGCCTGGTCCTACACCATGATTTTAGTTGGATTAGTAATGAGTTTATTAACAGTTTACAACTTTTTTGCTACTCCAAAAGCGGAATTACCAATTAAAGCAGGAGAAACAGAAGAGAAAAATTTTGCTACTGTTTTCGCCAGTTTTTTTAAGAAAAAACAAATCGGATTGATATTAGCTTTTATTCTTTTATTTCGTTTAGGAGAATCACAATTATTAAAAATGCTGACTCCGTTTTTAGTTGATAAAATTGATGTGGGCGGAATGGGATTAGCAACTGAAGATGTAGGAATCATTTATGGAACTTTCGGATTGATTGCACTTACAATTGGCGGCATTCTGGGCGGAATTGCGATTTCGAAGCACGGTTTAGGAAAATGGATGTTGCCTATGATTTTAACGATGCACTTACCTATTATTGGTTTTGTATTATTGGCACATTTTCATCCGGGTTCGGTTTATTATATTTATGTGGTAGTCATTTTAGAACAATTCGGTTACGGATTTGGTTTTGCTGCCTTTATGATGTATTTAATTTACGTTGCCGAAGGAGAATCCAAAACATCCCATTATGCTATTGCTACCGGTTTTATGGCATTAGGAATGATGCTTCCGGGAATGTTGAGCGGATACATTCAGGAATATTTAGGTTATGGTAATTTCTTTATTTGGGTTTTAATCGCTACAATTCCGGGATTAATTTTGTCTAGATTTTTAGTTTATCCAAAGGATTTTGGGAAGAAAGAAAAAGAATCTAGAGAATAGAGTAAAGAAAAAAGACTGATACAACATAACTTCATGACTTTAAAACAAAAAATAGGACAATTCTTTTTCCCTGCCGTTTTTATCAATGATACTGAAGAAAACATTCTGGCAATGGAAGAAATGATTAAAAAATACAATATTGGCGGACTGACTTTTTTTCATAGTCGTGCCAGTGCTGCTACCAATTATGAATCGAAGAAAAAAATTGAATTTAACGATAACAGTTATAACCGCTTAAAAGAATTGATTGTTCGTTATCAAAAATGTGCTTCCACTCCACTTTTAATGAGTATAGATGCCGAATGGGGACTCGCTATGCGTGTCGAAAAAACGCCGCAATATCCTTATGCGATTACTTTAGGTGCTTTGCCGGAAGAGCAAAAAGAGTTGGTTTACGAAGTTGGAAAACAAATTGCATCCGACTTAAAATCGGCGGGAATTCATTATAATTTAGCTCCATTGGCTGATATAAATAATAATCCAAATAATCCTGTAATTGGTTATCGTTCTTTTGGTGAAAACAAAGAAAAAGTTGCCAGTTTTGCTCTGGAATATTTACGCGGAATGAGTGATGAAGGTGTTTTAGGGTGTTTAAAACATTTTCCGGGTCACGGAAATACGAATGTTGATTCTCATTTAGGATTGCCTGTTTTAGAAGAAAACTTAGAGCAATTAATGAATAACGAATTGTATCCATTTATTAAAGGAATCGAAAACAATGTCGATTCGATTATGATTGGACATTTGGCAGTTCCTGCTCTAAATGAAGGAAAAAACACTTCAGCAACCCTGTCTCAAAATATTATTCAGAAACTTTTAAGAGAACAATTGGGTTACGATGGTTTGGTTATTTCCGATGCTTTGAACATGCACAGCGTTTCCAAATTGTACGACATCAAAGGCCAACTGGAATGGGAAGCTTTCAATGCAGGAAATGATGTATTGTGTTTTGCCGAAAATGTTCCCGAAGGTATTCAAGCCATATTAGAAAATGCTTCTGAAGAACGCATTAACGAAAGCTTTAAGCGAATTTGGCAATGCAAAGAAAAAGTAGGCTTATTCAATACTTCTGTGTCAAATAGCAGCTCTTTAAGTTTTGAAAAAGCAGCAAATCTTAATTCGAAAATAGCTAAAAACAGTATCACCAAAGTAATTGACAACATCGATTTTGAAAGTCTGAAAAAAGCAAACCAAGAACAAAAAGTCGCCCAACTTTCTTTATACAAACCGGCTGAAAATGAATTTGCTAAAACGATCCTTACAGCATGGAACTGTGAACAATTTAACATCGAATCTGTTGATGATTTTGACTTTGTAGCTTTCGAACAAAGCATCAGTAATTTTGAATATCTTATCATTTCTTTATTTGTTCCAAAGGCAAAACCCCTAAAAAAATTTGAAATTGACGATGCTGTTTTTGATTTACTCAAAAAATTATTGGAAAACAAAAAATGTCTGATTTATGTGTTTGGTAATCCGTATGCTTTACCTTTAATTCCTAATTTAAAAAAAGCTTTAAGAGTGATTGAAGTCTATCAGGATTTTGAAGAATTTCAAATTAACGCAGCTAATCAACTTTTGTTTAATTATGAATGTAGCGGAAAATTACCCGTTATAATTGATATTCAATAATTTAAACTTGCTTATTACACAGCCATAACCAAAAGTTATTATTAAATAAATATTAATAATCAACTACTATTACCATAAACGTTTTTTAAGGCTTATTTTTGCACTCAACAAATAATAACTTTAAAAACAAATAATATGTCATTAGTAGGAAAAAAATTCCCAAACATTACAGTTGATGCAATCTCAGAAATGGGTGATAATTTAAAAATCAACATCTTTGAAGAAGCAGTAAACAACAACAAAAAAGTACTTTTGTTTTGGTACCCAAAAGATTTCACTTTCGTTTGTCCAACAGAATTACACGCTTTTCAGGCAGCTTTACCGGAATTTGAAAAAAGAAACACAATCGTAATTGGAGCTTCTTGCGATACTAACGAAGTACATTTTGCCTGGTTAAACACTGCAAAAAACAACGGTGGAATTGAAGGAGTTACTTACCCACTTTTAGCTGATACAACCAGAAATTTATCTGCTGCTTTAGGTATCTTAGATGCAGAAGCTGGTGCTTACAATGAAGATGCTGATACGTATTTAGTAGAAGGTTCTAACGTAACTTACAGAGCCACTTATTTAGTTGATGAAACCGGAAAAATTTTCCACGAAAGTGTTAACGATATGCCTTTAGGCCGTAACGTAAACGAATATTTGCGTTTAGTAGATGCTTACACTCACGTACAAACAAAAGGTGAAGTATGTCCTGCTAACTGGGAAGAAGGAAAAGAAGCTATGTCTGCTGACAGAAACAGTACTGCTGCTTACTTGAGCGCAAACTAGTTTTTTAGAAGTCACTAAGATTCTAAGTTATTAAGTATCTAAGCTTTTAACTTAAATCTAATCTTCCAAATTACAACTTATAAAAATTAAGTCAAAAGTTTCTAAGTTGCTAAGCCAATATGATTAGAAAACAATTATAAAAATCTTAGCAACTCAGAAACTTAGTAACTTATAAACTCAAAGAAAAATGTTAATAGAATTAAACGAAGATACATTAGCTAATTTAGTTAATGAAAATGAAAAAGTAGTTGTTCAATTTTCAGCTTCATGGTGTGGTAACTGCCGTATTATGAAACCAAAATTTAAAAAACTGGCTACTGAAAATGAAGCTATCACTTTTGCTCTTGTTGATGCTGAAAATTTTCCGGAATCAAGAAAACTGGCTAATGTAAGTAACCTGCCAACTTTTGCCACTTTTGTAAACGGAAAACTGGTAAACGAAACACAAACCAACAAGCAAGAAGTACTAATTGATTTAGTAAACGAAATTGTATAATTTGGTAATTTGTTAATTCGGTTAATCGTTATAATTAACTTTCAAATATACGCATCAACAAATAACCAAATAAACAACTTAAAAATGAAGTTACCTGTAATAAAACACCTGACTCAGTTTATTGAAGAAAATGATCAGGATTATATTATCGAAACAATTGAAGTTCTGGAGGCTATGACCGAAATTTCATCACTAAAAGATGAAGAACTAGATGTTATAGGCGAATTAATTTCGAATATGTACGGTGCCCTTGAAGTACATAAACTGGTTAAAAACGGAACCGATAAAAAAGAAGCTCTTAATACTTTTATGAAAAGAGTAATGGGTTCCATTGATAAATAATTTTTATTTTTTTTATAGAAACACGCAAGTAAAATGCATCTCAAACAGTTGCATTTTTTTGCTTTTACAGCTCTTTGTATAAAAGAGAACCTCTTAAAAATAACACCCCTTTAACTTAAAATCTTAAAGCAGTAATCCTAATTCTTAAATAAATTTCATACTTTTGAAGCTCATTAAAAAAATTAAATATGGCTTCAATTACATTAGGAGGAAATCCAATAAACACTGCAGGAGAATTACCAAAAGTAGGTTCGAAACTTGCCGATTTTAAATTAGTAAAAAACGATCTTTCTGTTGCTTCTTTAAGCGATTTTAGCGGAAAGAAATTAGTTTTAAATATTTTTCCAAGTATCGATACAGGAACCTGTGCTACATCAGTAAGGAAATTCAATGAAGCTGCTGCCGGACTTGACAACACTGCTGTTTTATGTATTTCTAGAGATTTACCATTTGCTCAAAAACGCTTTTGTGGAGCTGAAGGAATCGAAAATGTAGTTAATTTATCTGACTTTCAGGATGGAAGTTTTGGAAAAGCAAACGGATTAGAAATTGTAGACGGACCATTAGCGGGACTGCATTCCAGAGCTTTAATTGTTACTGATGCTGAAGGAACAATTTTACACACTGAACAAGTAGGTGAAATTGCAAACGAACCAAATTATGAAGCTGCCTTAGCAGTACTTTAATTTCTTATTGAATGGCATTTCAAAAAGATAATACTTTTCTTACCGGAAGATTAAAAAGTGTTAGTTATGCTTTAAAAGGCTGTATCAAACTAATCACTACCGAACACAGTATAATGGTTCAGACTTCTCTGGGAGTTTTACTCACTATTGCTGGATTTTTAGTCGGGATTTCTCATACTGAATGGTTGTTTCAGACATTTGCAATTGGTTTAGTTTTAAGTATCGAAGGACTAAATACAGCAATTGAAAAAGTAGCCGATTTTATTCATCCGGATTATCATGAAAGAATTGGTTTTATAAAAGATATTGCCGCTGGTGCAGTATTTTTTGCTGCAATTACTGCAATAATTATTGGTTTAATCATATACGTACCTCATTTTATATAATAGAGGTTTAGTTACATTATAGAATGGCAAAAACAACAAAAAAAGAAACTTTAGAAAACAAAAACACCAAGGCTAAAGTTTTTAAATCATGGGAAATATCTAAACAGCAAAAAACTATTTTGGGCTGTTTGTTAGTATTATTTTCTATTGCTTTACTGGTTGCTTTTACCTCTTTCTATATCCATGGACAAACAGATCAAAGTGCTGTTCTGGAATTATCTGACAGAACAGAAACAGTAAAAAATTGGCTGGGAAAGTTTGGAGCTTTCCTGGCCGATTTAATTATCTATAAAGGTTTTGGTCTGGCCTCTTTCCTATTTGTCCGGTTATTTTTCTTAAGCGGAATCTTCTTAGTACTTGGTATTTCTGGCCGGAAATTAAAAAATATCTGGTTTTGGGATTTATTTGTAATGATTAATTTATCTGTTTTGTTTGGCTTTTTTGCTACTTCATTACCCGAATTAGGTGGAATAATCGGCTATGAACTGAATTTATTTCTTCAGGATTATATTGGAAAAACAGGAACTTTATTGTTGCTTATATTCGGACTGATTGTTTATATTATTTTCAAATTAAAAATATCTCCTGAAAAGATTCAGTCTTTTTTTGAAAATACTAAAAAAGAAATTATTCCTGCCGAAAACAATGACGCCTTTTCGAAAACAGATAATGCCTATAATTTAGAAGAATTTGCCATTACAGAAGAAGAACCTGAATTAAAACAGACAACTGAATCTAAACCATCACAATTCGAAATTAACAAAGAAGCTTTAAAACCTACAATTAGTCATTCATCTGAGATTAATCTGGATCCGGTTTCTAAACCACTTTCCATTGAAAAAACTCCTGCTGTTGTTCCAACTGCAGCTAATGATGAATTTTTGATAGAAACGGCTCCCGAAGAAGAAATTGTTGAGGAAAACCTGGCTTCAAAATTAGTTGCTGACTTTGGATTATTTGATCCTACTTTGGATTTATCCAATTACAAATACCCAACCATTGATTTATTAAAAGAATATTCAACCGGAGGAATTACTATTAATCAGGAAGAATTAGAAGAAAACAAGAACCGCATTGTAGATACACTTCGCAATTATAAAATTGAAATTGCCCAGATTAAAGCAACCGTAGGACCATCGGTAACTTTATACGAAATTGTTCCTGAGGCCGGTATTCGAATTTCTAAAATTAAAAGCTTAGAAGACGATATTGCCTTGTCACTTTCGGCACTGGGAATTCGTATCATTGCTCCTATCCCTGGAAAAGGAACTATTGGTATCGAGGTTCCTAACAAGAATCCTACTATGGTTTCAATGAAATCCGTTATAGGTTCTACTAAATTTCAGGAAGCAGAAATGGAATTGCCAATTGCTCTTGGAAAAACCATTTCAAACGAAACTTTTGTTGTTGATTTGGCCAAAATGCCTCACCTTTTAATGGCAGGAGCTACAGGTCAGGGTAAATCGGTGGGTTTAAATGCCGTTTTAACTTCGCTTTTATACAAAAAACATCCTGCCGAAGTCAAATTTGTATTGGTTGATCCTAAAAAAGTAGAACTTACTCTTTTTAATAAAATTGAAAGACATTATTTAGCCAAACTTCCGGATGTAGAAGATGCTATTATTACTGATAATGCTAAAGTAGTCAACACTTTGAATTCCCTTTGTGTAGAAATGGACAACCGTTATTCTTTATTAAAAGACGCAATGGTTCGTAACATTAAAGAATATAACGAAAAATTCAAATCCCGAAAACTGAATCCTGAAAACGGACATCGCTTTTTACCTTATATCATTCTGGTTGTCGATGAGTTTGCCGACTTAATAATGACTGCCGGAAAAGAAGTTGAAGTTCCTATTGCCCGTTTAGCGCAGTTAGCCCGTGCTATTGGTATCCACTTGATTATTGCTACCCAAAGACCTTCGGTAAATGTAATTACAGGTTTGATTAAAGCCAATTTCCCCGCCCGAATTGCTTTTAGGGTAACTTCTAAAATTGATTCCAGAACCATTTTGGATACTCAGGGAGCCGATCAGTTAATTGGTCGCGGAGATTTATTATATACTAACGGAAACGATGTGGTACGTGTACAATGTGCCTTTATAGACACTCCCGAAGTAGAAAAAATCACTGATTTTATAGGCTCACAAAAGGCTTATGCCACAGCGTATTTACTACCGGAATATGTGGGTGGAGAAGAAAATGGCATCAATCTTGATATGGATATTTCTGAAAGAGATACTCTGTTTAGAGAAGCGGCCGAAATTATTGTAAACGCTCAACAAGGTTCGGCATCCTTATTGCAACGCAAGTTAAAATTAGGTTACAACAGAGCTGGTAGATTAATTGACCAATTAGAAGCCGCAGGAATTGTAGGTCCTTTTGAAGGAAGTAAAGCCCGTAGTGTAAACATTCCGGACATGCATGCTCTTGATCAGTTTTTTAATAATGAAGAAAATAATTAACACAATGAAAAAGTTTATCCAAATTGCATTTATTTTATTAATCTCCTTTTCTGTTCAGGCTCAGGATAAAAAGGCAAAAAGCCTTTTGGATCAGGTGACAGCTAAAGTAAAAAGTTATAATAATATTGTAATCGATTTTAAATATTCACTTAATAATGCTAAAGAAAATATTAATCAGGACAGTAAAGGAAATGTAACCTTAAAAGGAAGTCAATACGTATTGAATTTTATGGGTATCACAAAAATATATGATGGTAAAAAAACGTACACCATAATTCCTGAAGATGAAGAAATCAATATCTCTACAGTGAATGAAAAAGATGATAGCGCCATTACACCTTCAAAAATGCTGACATTCTTTAATAGTGGTTACAAATATTCGATGAATATTCTGCAAAATGTTAGAGGGAGAAAAATACAATATATCAAATTAATTCCTACAGATCCTAAAGATCAAAGAAAGGAAATATTGTTAGGAATTGATGTTCAGACCAAACACATATATAATTTGATTGAAACTGGCAAAAAAGGAACAAAAACAACTTTAACCGTTAATTCTTTTAAAACCAATCAACCTTTATCAAAAAATCAATTTACCTTTGTAGCTAATAAATATCCTAATTACTACATCAATAAATTAGATTAATTCAGTACGTGAAAATTCTCGATAAATACTTATTAAAAACATTCCTGATTACATTTACTACGGTATTTGTAATCTTGTTTTTTATATTCATACTTCAGACCATCTGGCTTTTTATTGCGGAGCTTGCCGGGAAAGATTTAGACTTGCCTTTAATCGTTAAGTTCCTGATGTTTTCCATGCCTAGGATTGTTCCATTAGTGCTTCCTTTATCGGTTTTACTGGCATCTATTATGACTTTTGGAAATCTTGCCGAAAATTATGAATTTGCTGCCATGAAATCCTCCGGTATTTCTTTACAAAGAGCCATGCGAAGTCTTACCGTATTTATCGTGTTGTTAAGTATTATAGCTTTCTTTTTTGCTAATAATGTGATTCCCTTTGCCGAGTACAAGTTTATTAACTTCAGAAAAAATATTGCGCAATTAAAACCTGCAATGGCTATCACAGAAGGTCAGTTTAGCGAAGTAGGATATTACAATATTAAGGTAAATAAAAAATCAGGTGAAAACGGAAACAAATTAACCGGAATTACTATTCATAAAAAAGCTATGAATGGCGACGGAAGTAAAACAGTTATTAAAGCTAAAGACGGAGAACTTATAAGTAGTGAAGAATCAAGTATTTTACAGCTTGTTTTAAACAATGGTAATTATTACGAAGATATTACACCTAAAAAATATACAGATCGAAAAAAACTTCCATTTGCTAAAAGCGCTTTTAAAAAATATACTATAAATATTGACTTGTCACAATTAAATAATGTAGATGTTGATGATGAAAAAGTAAATAACTCTAATACCATGCTTACTGTAAATGAATTGAATTACACCTTAGATTCGCTCAGTAAAAATTACAAAACAGAACTTGCTTCTTATTCCGAAAATATAAACCAGAGAACTACAATAGAAGATAAAACTTTCAATGATGTGGGCGGCAAAGAAGTTGTTAATAAGCGAAAAAAACTTCCTCTGGATATTCTGTCTTTATATGATAAAAATAAAAAATCACAACTATTGAGTACTGCGAGCAGTAATCTAAGCAGTATTGGATACAGCATTGACGGAAGCAAAATCAACTTGCAGGTAAAGCAAAAAAACATCAATAATCACCTGCTGGCTTTGTATGATAAATTTGTTATAGCATATGCCTGCCTTATGATGTTTTTCATTGGGGCACCACTAGGCGCAATTATTAGAAAAGGCGGATTAGGATTACCTATTATTTTTGCTGTGTTAATTTTTATCACTTTTCACTTTATCAATACATTTGGAAAAAGATTTGCTCAGGAAAACGGAATGACTCCTTTTATGGGAGCATGGATGTCTTCGATTGTACTTACACCATTAGCTATATTGTTAACTTACCGTGCAACAAACGACATCGGATTAATTAATATGGATGTAATCCTGTCACCTATTCAAAAAACACTACAAAAACTACTATACAAAATTACACCTAACAAAAAAAATGCAACCGAAAATGGGCGAAAATAAAATAAAACTCAACACAATTGAAGAAGCTATAGAAGATATTCGTCAAGGAAAAATAATTTTAGTTGTTGATGATGAAAACAGAGAAAATGAAGGTGATTTTCTAGCTGCTGCAGAAAAAGCTACTCCAGAAATGATCAACTTTATGGCTACTCACGGACGCGGACTTATTTGTGCTCCCCTGACCGAGAGCCGTTGTAAAGAATTAGGATTAAACGTCATGGTAAATAATAATACAGATCCTATGGAAACAGCTTTTACTGTTTCGGTAGATTTAAGAGGAAAAGGAGTTACAACAGGAATATCAGCTTCTGACCGTGCACAAACTATTGTTGCTCTAACCGATCCTTCTACAAAACCACATGATTTAGCCAGACCGGGACATATTTTTCCTTTAATTGCAAAAGAAGGAGGTGTATTGAGAAGAACAGGTCATACCGAAGCTGCCATAGATTTTGCCCGATTAGCCGGTTTTAAACCCGCTGGTGTGATTGTAGAAGTAATGAATGAAGATGGTACTATGGCTCGCTTACCGGAATTAATCAAAATTGCGAAAAAATTCAATATAAAAACGGTTTCCATTGAAGCTCTTGTCGCTTACAGAATGCAGCATGACAGTATTATTGTAAAAAAAGAAGATTTTGACATCAATACCCGTTTTGGAACTTTCCGTTTAAGAGCTTATGAACAAATTACAAATAAACAAATTCATATTGCATTAACCAAAGGAAACTGGAATTTAGGAGAACCTATCTTAACCCGGATCCACTCTTCTCAGGTCAATAATGACCTGTTAGGGACATTAACTAATAACGTAGACCAACAACTGGATGCTATGTTTAAAATAATTAATGAAAACGGACGTGGAGCAGTTATTTTCATCAATCAGGATATGTCAGCTGTAAACTTATTAAGCCGTATTACCGAATTAAAAGAATTACAATCCGAAGGAACAATGAAAGCGCCTAAAGTAGTAATTGATACTAAAGATTACGGAATTGGGGCACAAATATTACACGATATTGATATTTCAAAAATCCGATTAGTATCCAATACAGAACAAACAAAACGTGTTGGAATGATTGGTTATGGCTTAGAAATAACCGAATATGTAAACTATTAATTATTTATTTAAAAAATATTTAATACGTAACTAACACATAATAAAACCATTAAATCAGCTATCAAAAAATAGCTGATTTTTTTTCTAAAATTGTTTGGATTTAAATAAAAAAAGGTTCTATATTTGCACTCGCAATCACGAATTGATAGCGACATACTGGAGAAATGGCAGAGCGGTCGAATGCGGCAGTCTTGAAAACTGTTGACTGTAACAGGTCCGGGGGTTCGAATCCCTCTTTCTCCGCTGAAGGCTAAAAAAGAGACTTTTCAAAGTTTTCAAAAAAGCCTAAAAAAAGCGGTAAACCCTGCAAATCATACGATTTGCAGGGTTTTTTCTTTTATACCATTTTTCAATATTTATAAAATCACGCAAAATCTTTATGGCACATTCGTGGCACAGCGTGAGATTTTAAAATTGTGCCACAAAAAATCATCTTAAGTCCCGTTATCAAAGGGGTTAAGCAGGTTTACATCTTGTCTAAATTAAGTTATAATTCTACATTTACTAATCTAATAAATTGAATTATGCTAGAGAAAAGTTTTGGGCTAATTTTCTTTTTGAAAGTACCCCGCCATGAAAGTAACATTAGAACCGTTTATTTCAGGATTACTGTTGATGGTATCCCAAAAGAAGCATCAACCAGACGCCAATGGGACATTGAGCGCTGGAATCAGAAAACTGAGAGAGCAGTAGGAACAAAAGAAGATGCAAAATCGCTGAATTTTTTCCTGGATTCACTCACTACGAAAATCCATGAAATCAAAACAGAAATTATGTATACAGGAAAACCCATAACCTCCCAAAAGATTATGGATCATGTTATGGGAAGAATAACACCCAGAGCTAGGGTACTTGAAGAATTTCAAAAACACAATGATGAAATGAAAGCCCTAATTGGTAACGGATATACAGAAGCCACACTAGAGAGATTCAGTATCACTAAAAACCACGTTACAGCTTTCATTAAATTAAAATATAATGCCAGTGATTTTGAATTTGCTGATCTAAATTTTGAATTTATAAAAGATTTTGAGTTCTATCTCCGTACAGTTAGGAAATGCGCAAATAACACCACACTTAAATACATTTCCAACTTCAAGAAAATTGTAATACGAGCCATAGATAAAGAAATCATTATCAAAGATCCATTTAAGAGTTTTAAAGGAAAGAAAACTAAAATTGTAAAGAAGCCTATCTCTGCTAAAGAATTAGCTGAACTTGAAAGACATCAATTTTCAACAGACAGACTTAATACTGTGCGTGATATTTTTGTTTTCCAATGCTATACAGGACTTGCTTACATTGATGCTTTTCAGCTTCAGAGAGCCGACATAAAAGATGGTGTTGACGGAAATCAATGGATTTTATATGAAAGACAGAAAACAAATTCTACGGCAAGAATTCCGCTTCTTCCAAAGGCCATCAAAATTCTTGAAAAATATAAAGATCATCCCTTATGCCTTAAGCGCGGAACCGTACTGCCTGTTTCTTCTAATCAGAAAATGAATGAATATCTTAAAGAAATTGCTGAATTATGCGGTTTTCCCTTCACGCTCAATACGCATATGGCACGCAGAACATTTGGAAGTACAGTAACATTAAATAATAACGTCCCTATTAATGTAGTAAAGGAAATGTTAGGGCATTCATCAGTGAAACAGACGGAAGCTTATGCTATCACAGAACAAGCTACTATAGGTCGGGAAATGACACTTCTGAATAAAAAACTAAAGCTTGAAAACACTCAAATATCACAGGAAGATTTAACTACACTGAACAGATTGGAGAATGAAATAGAGTTAATTAAAGAGAAATATAATATTTCGACATTATCCTAAAAAAGGAAAGAGGTTATCTATGAGATAACCTCTTTTGATTTAATTCAACTTCACTTCTATAATCTGGGTGGTAGGAAGGTTTATACTTAATATACCCCAACTCCTGAAGCTGTTTAAAATATTTATGATAAGTTGGAATTGTATTAATATGTGACAATAACATAATCTTACGTCGGCTGACTCTAATCCTATGTCTTTCTTTCTGCCTATATCCCAAACTTAAAATTGCTGTTAAAATAGCCAAATGCCAAACATTTAGCTGCGGATCATCCATATAAATGGATAATTGATTTATTATTTGGTCTTCTGTTTTACTATTTGTTTGATTCATCTTTAAAAAGTTTTAGCAGATCATTTTTATTGTAGTAATACGAACCAAGAACTTTTTTAAATCGGACTTTCTGCGTCATCCTTAAATTCTGTACTGAACCTGCAGAAATATCCAGAAGTTTTCTCACAGCCTTACTTTTCAGCCATTCAAGCTCTAATGTTTCGGTTTTATCATTATTATTATCTTGAATAATAGTTCGCATACTATCAATTAATAATATACCAAACTGTCTTAAATCTTCTTTAGTCACAATCTCCCCCATAATACTATCTATTGTTTTTATTTTTTCTTTTTTGGAACAATAGCTTTTTTATCAGCCATTCATACAGCTAATATAATAGAGTAACAAATAAATAATCGATCTGGTGTTCTGAATGAAGTTTTTTGGCTTTAATTGACTCCTATTATAATGTATATCCAGCACATAAACTCAAATCCTCAAAGTACATTTATTCATCCGCTACTCTACTTCATAAAAGAGCTTAATCGGATACCTAATAAAAGCATCTTGAAAAATCCAAATCTTCACCCAAACAGTATTTTTTCAAGATCCTTTTACATGGCTTTCATGGCCATATCTATTTAGAAAATAATGTCTCTTAAAGTTTTTAGAAATTACTATCTCATTAATTGATTTTTTCAGATCACATTAAACCATTTACGCAATGCCTTTTTAATCACTTCCACTGTTTTTTTTTTATTCAAGAGCCAGTATGCTGTTTTGTCCCATTTCAAGAGCAAAGGTATTTCCGTGTTCTTAACGCAGGAACAAGGTCAAGGCCTACGGGTTTGTCAAAAAAATCTCCACCCATTCGGGTTGTATTTGTTTGCCAAAACCTTGCTCCTGCTAAACACTAACCTTTTTATGCTCCTGAAACTAAACAAAGCATACTCCGGCTCTTTAGACGAATAAAAAAAATGTCAATTATGGAAAATAACAGCATTAGAAATGGTAATAGAGTGAAACGAAACAGCTCCTCCTCTCATTACCGAATAATAAATCAAATTAAATGTAACGCTGAAAATGAAAGATTATGAACATCGTAGGAAGACTAACAAGGGATGCGGAAGTACGCACAACATCACAGGACAAACAAGTAGTGAATTTTTCAATAGCTACCAACGACAGCTATCGCAACAAACAGGGCGAACGCATAGAGCAAACAACCTATTTTGACTGCTCTTACTGGATAAGTCCAAATGTATCCAAGATACTCACTAAAGGTACTTTGGTAGAGCTTACAGGCAGAGTTAGCACAAGACCGTGGACAGCTAATGACGGCGAGTTAAGAGCAAGCTTGAATTTCCATACCTCAGCTATCAAATTGCACGGAGGTAGTAAGAAAACAGAAAATGCTCAGACAAGCAATAACGCAAAGAAAACCAATACTAAAAATCAGGAAACTGGAGACGATTTACCATTCTAATACAATTAATTTATTTAATTTTTTTCAAATTTTAAAATTTCAATATCATGGGACATAATTTAAATTTCAACGAAAGAACAGGGCGTTACTCTTTTTTTAGCGTTCAGCAAAAAGCATGGCACGGTTTAGGGCAAATTGTACAAGACTATCCCACAAGTGCAGAAGCAATCCAACACGCAGGACTTAATTATGAAGTGGTAAAAACACCTCTTTATACCAAAAGTTCAGGCATTATAGAAACTACAAACGGCATCGAGATGGGCAATAATGAATTACACGTACCTAATTATTTTGCCAACATCAGAAATGACAATAATACTGTATTGGGGGTGGTAGGCAAAGATTATCAAATTGTACAAAACTGCGAAGCCTTTTCATTTTTTGATACTATTGTAGGGGGTACGGATGGGATTCTATACGAGACCGCAGGAGCTCTAGGAAATGGAGAACGTATTTTCATAACTGCAAAACTGCCTGATTATATCCGTGTGGGTAATGGTGATGATGTAACCGAAAAATATATTTTCCTTACCACTTCGCACGATGGTAGTGGAAGTATTACCGCAGCCTTTACCCCCGTTCGGATTGTTTGCCAAAACACCCTTAACGCATCACTCAAAAATATGAGCAACGTGGTACGCATCCGTCATACTTCGGGAGCAAAACAACACTTAGACAATGCCCATAAAGTAATGGGATTAGCGAATGAGTTTAGCAACCAATTAGAATCTATTTTCAATAACTGGGCAAAAGTAAGAATAAGTGATAAAGAGATTGAAAAACTGATACAGTTGGCTCTTTGTCCCAATAAAGAAACCTTAGAACATATCAAAAAGGGTAATGAAGACGAAATATCCACCGTGTTCAAAAATACGGTTGAAAGTGCTTTTGCATACGCAATGACTAGTGATACCCAACAAATGGAAACCACAAAAGGGACTTTATTTGGGGCTTATAATGCTGTGACTGGCTACTTCCAAAATGTACGCAATTATAAGGATGAAGAAGCCAAACTACAATCTATTGTATTGGGTGGTACAGCACAAATAAAATCTCAAAAGGCTTTTGAACTGTGTACCTCTTTTTCGAAAGTTGGTAGTGATATTCTCCATTTCAACTAATCAAAATAGCGAACGAATGATAGTAAGAGACTTAAATGGTTGTCTGATTGAAGTGAGTAATCTTGATGAAGCGATTGAGATTACGAAACAATACACCGAATACCAACACGAAGACGAAAGCTTTACTGACTTTGACAGAAAACAAAAAGCCTATTGGAAGGATATGCACGAGAAACTGACAGCAATCAAAGAAGAACAAACATCACTTTAAAATTTTAGAAAGATGAGTACTAATTTTTTCAATCAAATAGCACAATTGGAAATCACAGGAAATTTACAATTAACGATTTTCAAAGGAGTAGAAAACAAACTAATTGTTTCCATAATACTTCTAAATGACCAATGTGGAGACGATGCAAAGCAACTGATAACACCTCTCAATCTTAGAGGAACAGCAGAAGAGCTGGACGAGGGATTTTTTAAAAGCATCGCTGTTCCATTAGAAACTGCTTCGGGTTTAATGGTCAACATGGAAGCCTACATGAAGCAATTGGAAAACGCCCAAAAGCAATCGGCAATGGAAAAAGAAAAAACCGATAAGGAAAAAAAAGCGAAGGACGAAAAAGAAAAGAAATACAATGAAGCTATGGCAAAGGCTGATGAATTGGATAACGATGGCAAACACCGTGATGCCTGGATGAAAGTACCTAATCCTAACGATTACCCTGAATATGCCGAAGCCATAAACAGACGCAAAAAGGAACTATCCGACAAATTCGCTTCACCTAGTCTCTTCGGAACAGAGTAAGAAAATGTTTAATCTAAATTGAATCATTATGTTATTAGCCACACAATTAGAAAGAGTGTTTTTGTTTAACGATAAAGGACAAGAAATCAAACTTACAGACCCCGAACCAAAATGGAGTGTACAAGCGGTATTGAATTTTTATTCCAATACTTATCCCATACTCACAACCGCAAAAATTGGCGCACCTACAATAAAGGATGATACAGTACAATACCGCTTTGAAAGTGCTATAGGTACGAAAGGTTAAACCAAAAACTATAAAAAATGACTTATGCAATCACATATCATAGCGGGTACGATACAGCTACCCAAAAAATCCAAACAAAAGCGATTACACAGGCAATTAGGAGAGTTCGCAAACTGGATGAAACGAACAAAGGATGCAAACGAAATCAGCAAGGACAAACAACAGTCTGTACCAGTACCGATGTTGCCAATGGTTTTTTAAGAACTTCATTCCTGCCAGTTTTGGCAGAAACGAAAACGGCACAGGCTTGTAATAGAACAGCAAAGACGGAAAGAGATTTTTACCAATCTCTTTCCAAATTTGCAACACATTATAATATTACCCCCATTCACACCCAACCTTTTGGTTATCCATACAATATCGTTTTGACTATATGGGACACCAAAGAAAAACTAAAAAATAAGGTGAGGGATTGGGAAGAAATCAAACTCGTACAGGATAGTAGGAAAACCTTTTTTACAAGTGAAGAGCGATACAATACTAACTCTACACTCTATTATATTCCAGTAGTACCGCTGTACCGTTTATTAAAAAACAAAAAACGAAAAAATAGTGCACAGCTTCTATTATCGGTCTGTAGTTATCTCTACCATAGTGTTAACATACCCTATTACAGACAGGAAAATAGTTTCTTTATTATCAATACGAGATGTTGAAAGAATGGTTACTAACTGATGATAGTACCGAAGAAACATCAATTTATTTGCGTGAATTCGAACAAGCAGAATGGATTGGCGACAAAATGGAACAAAAAATATTCAATACTGCCAATTTAACTTTTTTCAAAAAACGATTGAACCGCTTTAAAAGTACAAACGTTTTTGAACAGGATTGTTTAAAATTAGCTCAAGAAGCCTATGCCCTTTTAGAGCAATATCCAAATGAAAATGTATTTCGAAATGCAAG
>NZ_JBPYCT010000019.1:0-44605 GCF_051846875.1 Flavobacterium sp. ARAG 55.4
AAATTGTTCAATGCAGAGGACTGAAAAACAAAAACTCAAAACAGCATAAAATGATTCTGAATCTGATGAAAAAAAATCTGTATCAGATACGTAACCGAATTAAAAAGAATAAAACAGTAAAGTAATAATTTTTAATAAAAAAAGCCCGTGAAAAAGGGCTGAAAAATTTCGCCCCGTAATTGCTCTTACTTTCGTAAGCAATTACGGGGCGTCTTGATAATAACAAAAATCCTTTTAATTTATAACAATACAATTAGATTAATGTATTGGGCATAACAAAGATCTTTCGTATTCATTTCTTAAACTATTTAAACTTTTAAAGATCAAAGTTATTTGTTGATACTACAGAACCTTGAGACAGCAGTTTTACATTCGTTGAAAGCATATTGAAATCATTTAAGTATTTTATCGTTTATTTTTCTCCCAATTCCAATTCCAATATTTTTCCCACCTGCATCCATTTCTCTCCTGACTTTGCAAAAAGAAAAGCCTGCTGAAACTTCCAAATCAATTCTGCCCATTCCTGAAATTTAGGATTATTAGCATCTATAGTTGATTTATTTTCAAAATAAAGGCTACCATTCCCTTCAATTATCATAAACATACGATTACCTATAACATATATATCCAGAATCTCAATCGCAGAATCATTGATGTTTTTTGTAATTTCCGGTCAAACTTTTTTAGGGTGTGCTTTATATACTGCAATCAATTGTTAATCCTCTTTTAAATGGATATGCAAACAAAACTGCACTATAAAATAAGCCACATTTTTTTGTAATTAATTTGATTATTATTTAGACTCCCATTTCCCATACTTTAAGACTTGTTTGTTCTGTGCTCATTTCATCACTTAAACTCCAGCCAATAATTCTTCTGTCATACTAAACCATAATATTCATCATTTATAGAAACCCTTCTTCGAATTGCATATAACTTGTTAAATGGTCGGGTCAGATTAAAACAGCAGAGGTAAAAAATGATCTGGTATCGAACCTTGATTTTGCCGAAAGGTTCTTAGATCTTGCTCAAATAACAATTCCTTCTGATATATAGGGAAGAAGTATCGTTACTATTTTAAAAGGCAATACCCTTCTGGCGTAAAGCCCTTTACTATCATTATTACGAGCATTCTTCGGAGCATGACGTAAGTCGTCATTACGTTATCACTACCGTCAGGTACAAATTAATATATTGTACCCTTCCTTTTAATTCAATGATTATTTATATTCAATAGGTGAAATATTTGTTTTGACTTTGAATACTTTTAGTTCAGTTAGTATTAATCAAAAATATGGCTTTTCAATGATGCCTTTTTGATTCGTTTAACAGTGATTACTGCTAAAATAGCATCAAAAGGATATTAGCTTAAAGTTAAATGGATTTTGATTTTATTCGGAATTTTTTTGCGGTTGGAACTTTTATTAATTTTTAGGTTGTTTATGATTTCAATCATAAAAAAGAGTGTCCTGACAGCTTTAAATTTGTGAGTGTAGCAAACAAAGTGCTTTGAATAAATGCACTACAAATATTTACGAAATCCTATAGATTAAAAAAAATGACTCAAAATCAAAAAGTGCTCATAGGAGCCACAGTGCCCATTCTCCGCCAGAGCGGTGAAGTGCTGACAGATTATTTTTATGAAAGAATGTTTAGGCATCATCCTGAACTTAAAAGTATGTTTAACATGGGTAACCAAGCCAATGGTAGACAGAAATCAGCTTTAGCAAATGCTGTTCTTGCCTATGCCGAGAATATTGATAATCCTGCTGTACTGATTGACGTTCTGAAAGGAATTGGCTCAAAACACACAAGCTTGAACATCCAGCCTGAACAATACAAAATAGTCGGTACACATCTTATTGCTTCAATTAGAGAAGTAATCGGAGAACCTGCTACTGACGAAATTCTTGAAGCCTGGACCACGGCATTTTATCAACTGGCCGATATTATGATTAAAATAGAAAAAGAATTATATGCTGATAATTTAATAAAAGAAGGAGGTTGGAACGGCTGGAGAGATTTTGTAATCAAAAAAATCGACCAGGAATCAGCAGAAATTAAATCCTTTTATCTCTATCCAAAAGACGGTAAAGCCATTGCAGATTTCCATCCCGGTCAGTTTATCAGTATTCAGATCTTTATTAGGGAATTAAACCTACTTCAGCCAAGACAATACAGTCTCTCCAACTCTTATAATGCTGAATATTACAGAATCTCGGTAAAAAAAGAGTCCGGAATGCATTCAAATCCGGCAGGTACAGTATCCAACGCTTTGCATGCGAAGTCCGAGGGAGACATTGTTTCAATCTCGGCACCTTCAGGTTTATTTCATCTGGAAAAAGACTCAAAGAGTCCATTAGTGCTGATTAGCGGCGGTGTAGGGTTAACTCCTATGGTCAGTATGCTGGAAGCCAACATGAAATCGCTGCAGCACAAAAAGACAGTCTGGATCCACGGCTGCAGAAATGAATCGGTTCATGCATTTAAAAACCATATCGAGCATTTGAAACAAAATACTCAATGGCTTGAGACCTATACTTTTTATGATTCGGCAAAGAACCTTCAAAATCTTCCCGCAGATACTTTCATTGGAAGAGTTAATCTGGAAAAATGTCTTCATGCCGTACAGCTGCAGGATGCCAGGTTTTATATCTGCGGTCCGGAAATTTTCATCAAAGTACAGTATGAAAGCCTGATTAATTTAAATGTAAATGCTGAAAATATATTTTATGAAGAATTCGGCCCCCAGCTGATCAACTTAAATTAAATGAAAGTAAAGGATGGTTCTGCACGCAAAGTAATTCTGAAAAATTTAAAAAATCTTACTGCAGCCTTCTTAATAACATTAATATTAGCGTTTATTAATTACAGCGATAACACTGATTTTATATTTTCATGGATGCGCTCCTGGGTAGTAGCATCATTAATTTCAAATTTTTTAACTTTTTTTATTTTCTCAGATAAAAAAGAAACCGTCTAAAAACGTAATCGAGACGGTTTCCTTTTTTGTTTAAATATTTTATTTTCTATTCAAGCAGGTTTCTACTTCTTCATAACAGCTGGCAATATGTTCCGCTATATATCTGGCATCTTGTGCAACATGAGAAAACCTTCCGGATCCCCAGGTGTGCAACCACGGTAAACCTAAAAAGTATAAACCAGGTTCTTTAGTAATACCGCGGTCATAGATAGGAAAGCCTCGTTGGTCAAATACCTCAGGGAAATCAATCCAGTCATATTTTACTTTATAACCCGTACTCCAAATAACGGATGTAATAGAATCTTTTATACAATCTAAATCGGTTTTATTTTCTGCTGTAGGTTTCCACATAGCTTCATATCGGCGTCCTTCGGGAGCATCAATATTGTTTTTGCTTATATAGTTGTCAATATTGTCTAGAATTCTATTATAGGTTTTATCTGCTTCATCAAGATTGTATTCTAAATCATCTTGAAACATGATGGTAGTGTCTTTAACCTGATTAATTTGACCACGCAAGATAACGCCTTCGGAAGCTAATTTTCGTAAATCAATATCACGCCCACCATCTCTTCCTGTCAAATAATGATTGGTTTTATGTCTGGCTTCTTCCGGATCAGGATGCAATTCAATCGGTTGGTCATAATACCCCATTTCTTCTAACCATTCTACAGCATCTTTTCCTCGATATACTCTTGGTGCTCTTGGAGCCGTTCCAACACTAAGAATAACTTTCTTTCCAGCCAAGTGTAAATCCTCAGTAATTTGTGCGCCCGACTGACCTGATCCAACCACCAGAGTAATTCCGTCTGGAACTTGTTCTGGATTTTTATAATTATCAGAGTGTATTTGCACAACATGATCTGGAAAATCTTTGGATATGGGTAACATATTCGGAATATGATACGCACCTGTTGCTATAATAACTTTATCGGCAGTGTAGTTGCCTATTGAGGTTTCGATGCTGAAAATAGATTCGTTTTCTTTTTTATAAACATTATGTACTTCTACATTTCCTTTTATTGGAGGGTTGAATGATTCTGCATAGCGTTTTACATAATCCACAATTTCATCTTTCAACATAAATCCTTTAGGATCATTTCCATCATAATCAAAACCAGGTAATCTACATTGCCAGTTGGGAGTTACTAAACAGAAAGAATCCCAACGGTGGTTTTTCCATGTATCTCCAATTTGGCCTCGGTCAAAAATTAAATGGTTTATATTATCTTCTTTTAAACAATAGCTTGCGGAAAGACCTGCCTGACCTCCTCCAACAATTATAACTTGATAGTGATTCATCTTCTTTTATTTTATTGATATTATTTTTACAATTTTTGAAACCTCATAATCTTCACATTTCAATTTTATTCTATAGGATTCAGCTTCTGCAGAGGTGCAAGCATAACCAAATTTTTTTCGTACTCTTTCACTAGCTTCATTTAAGCTACTGTTGCATCGTTCTAAAAAAGTATCTATTCTAAGCGTTTCTCCCACTTTAAAATAGTCTTCAATGACACTGGATGGGGAATAAACCTGATCGGTTTGATTATCGGGCCATTCGATTTGGACGTATGTTATAGGCATGTTTTTTAAAATTTAAGTTGATTTTCTTTATAGTTTATCAATAAATCGGGTTGTTGATTAATACTCCCGATATGATCACAGTTGATACTGTTTTCTGCAAATAAAGATTGGATTTTTTTTACATGCTCTGCGGGGCAACTAAACAGAAAACCATAACTGGGAAAACTGGAAAGCCATTTTTTCCAAGAAGTGCCTTCGGGTTTTGTAATCGATTCGATATTAATTTCGGCACCCACTTTGGACGTATTTAAGAGCATTAATAATGTACCAATGATTCCTCCCATGCTAATATCTTTGGCTACTTTACTCCATTTGTTATTTGCAATTTCATAGGGCAATTGAGCCATCTTTTGTAATTTCTCACTGCTGGTTGTCGTGCTAGCATTCCAAAAAGGATATTCTTTATAATAACTTCCTTTTAAATCGATAGCCAATAACAAAGCATCATTTGGCTGAGCATCAAAACTGCTTAATAAATTATGTGTTGCTTTTCCTAAAATGGAAACACTCAGAGCATTAATATTAGAATGGTAGCAGCTATGTCCGCCCACAATGGGTACGCCATAGGCTTTTGAAGCAGCTGACATTCCTTCCCAAATGGCTTCATTATCTTTTGCTTCAAATGAATAAATAGTATCAGTAACAGCAATAGGCAAGCCTCCCATGGCACAAATATCACTGATGTTTACCATTACAGCAGAATAACCTGCAAACCAAGGATCTGATTTTAAAAAATGATTCACAATACCTTCTGCTGCTAATAACAGATGACTTCCATCTTTTTGCGGTATAGCAGCGGTATCATCACCAAGCAAAATGGTTGCATTATCATCTGGAAAAAAAACACTACTTTTTGTTTCGTTACCAATAGCCTTATAGGTTTGCTGAATCGTTCTTTTATCTATGATATCGGTGTGATTCCTCAAACTGGCAATACTTGCAAGCATATCCTCTGTGCATTCTTTCATTTTAAGCTACTTTAGAAAATGATACAATCGAATCTGAACTCGCATAGACCGGCACTGCTGGATATGCCTCTAAATTAGCATTCATCAGAAAGTGTTTTATGCCATGCAAATCAATATCCGCTTCGATATTCCAATGCAAGCGTTGAAAAAGTTTTACATTTTGCTCCTGAACATAGGCTGAAAATTTATCGCAACCCATATAATTAGCCAATGAAACCGCTCTATATATTAAACCTGCAGCAACCGACATTTGGTACAAAGCAGAAACATCTTTTTCTTTAAATAAATTGGGGCAAATAAATTTTGAAAAAGAACGGTAATCTTTTATTACTCCTAATCGACCACCAAACCATTCTCTTTTATTTTCTTCATAAATTCGAACCACACCTACCACACTATCAGGAGTTCCCAGATAATGATTTACAGCAATTATAGGTATGGCATGCACATCTTTGTCATCATAATCTGAAACTTGAAAAAGACCTTGTTCTTCACAAAAAATTGTTTTTCGAGTTTCGAAGTAGGCTACTAGTTGTGCCTTATCACTAGGGATATTGATGTCTATGAAATCTAATCCGGTGAATTTTTTGTCTTTTTCAAAATAAATCATAGCACATATTTTTTTTCAAATGAAGAGAGTGTAGAACAAGCCCCACACTTGGCGCAACCCGATTCTAAGGTGTCAGAAGTCATTCCTGCATTGACTAATTCACGAGCTAGTGGCTCTAATATATCATGCATAAAATCCTTATTTGGCGAAGCATGGTTTTGCAAAGGTGTGTTTCCTACCGGAACAAAAGGAACCACAAATGGATATACTCCAATAGCAATTAATTCTTTAGACATTTCTAAAATTTCCTCTTGGGTATCTCCTAATCCTGCAAGTATATAGGTACTTACGTTTCCTTTTCCAAATACTTTTACTGCAGCTTCAAAAGCTTTAAAGTAAAAAGCGATGGAGACTTCAGCTTTGCCAGGCATGATTTTATTTCGAACCCGATTAGAAACGGCTTCTAAATGCATTCCTATAGAACTTGCACCGGCATTTTTAAGTTTGCCAAACCATTCAAAATCATCTGGCGGTTCACATTGTACTTGAATGGGTATAGTTACCGCTTGTGCAACTGCTGAAACACTTTCGTATAATATTTTAGCACCACGATCTGAACTTGCCGGTGTACCAGTTGTCATTATAAATTGAGAAATACCGTCTAATTCTACTGCTCGTTTAGCTACTTCTGCTAGATGTTGTGGTTTTTTATAGGCTATCGTAGTATCATATTTTAAAGATTCTCCAATAGCGCAAAATTGACAGGATGTTTCTTTTTCTTTATAGCGGATACAATTTTGAAGTACAGTTGTCGCTAATACATCTTTGCTATGTAAACGTGCGATTTTCCAAAAAGGAATACCATCTGAGGTTTGTTCTTTGTAAAATTTTGGTTCACCAACAAAACGAATTGTGGTGATGATTTTACCGTTCTTCTTCAGTGAAGCCATTCCCATTTTGGTTGGGGATGTTACTTCAAAAGAAGATTGTTTTGCTGTAGAACTAAATACAGGAATCATTAAAGTGGTATTGAAAATAGTAATCGCTTTATGATCTGTAGGTCCTGCACCTCCTTTACGAATGGTCAAATCAGCTGTGTTTTCTATACGAATACCTTCTGTCTGAATTTCATTCAGTAACGTATAATTGCTCTCTAGTGTTAGTGTGCTGTTCATGATCTTTTTCGTTGAATAGTGATTTTGATTCATGCATTAGGTTTTTCGGATTTTTATCGATTTTTAGAGATAATAATTCGGGTCTTGAATAATGTCCTACCGAATCCATCATTCGTTTTCTTTTTGTAATAAGACTCATGTCCATATCGGCATAGACAATTCCTTCCCCATCCGTCAAAACATCTGAAATAATGACGCCTTCCGGCGAAATAATAGCTGTAAAACAGCCTTTCTCCAGTACTTTTTGCATGGAGGGATCTCCTGTTATTTCTTGAACTTGCTCCGGATATAAATATCCTGTCGAATTAATTACAAAACATCCCGATTCTAGCGCATGATGTCTCATCGTTACTTCCATTTGGTCGGCAAAAATTTGTCCAACCATTGAACCTGGAAATTGACTGCAATGAATTTCTTCATGATCATTCATCAGTGCAAACCTAGCTAGTGGATTGTAATGTTCCCAACAAGCTAGGGCACCAATTTTTCCAATTGATGTATATACTGCTTTCAATCCGCTGCCATCTCCTTGTCCCCAAATCATTCGTTCGTGATAAGTAGGTGTTATTTTTCGACGTTTTAAAACCAGTTCTCCTGTTGTATCAAATACAAGTTGTGTATTGTACAGGGTTCCTCCATCACGTTCGTTAACACCTAACACCACTACTATGTTATGCGTTTTTGCTAAGCTCCCTATAAAATCAGTATCTTCACTTGGAACAACCACCGCTTCATCATATAATTTTAGATGATCTTTTTTTATACTTACCGCTGGTTTTATAAATGAGAAATAAGGATAATTAGGTATTAAAGTTTCTGGAAAAACGATAATATCAGCATCATTAGCGCTAGCTTTTACAATAGCATCTGCTACCTTAGCTAAGGTACCTGACTTGCTTTCTAATACGGGAGCAATTTGAACTGCTGCGGCTCTTACAATAGATTTTTTATACATCATAATTGTTTTTTATTTTACAGGGTCCAAGTGTGAACTATAAATGCATTTTCATTGCGATGAACCAATTGGATATCCAAAACATCTAATGGATTGATAGGAATAATACCTGGAAGTAATGATGGTTCTCCATGTCCGTATAATGCTTGAAGCGCAAAACGACAGGCGTAAACTTTACCACCTTCTTCCATAAATTTGCTTAAACGAGCGCCATAATTTAAATGTCCAGGAAAAGCTTCGCTTCCAAGTGTTGGAAATCCTCTTTGGATTCCTAAAGTCACTCCGGGTCCATATAACAAAATGGAAGTTTCGAAACCTTTTCTTTGTAACCTTGTTGCAGTTAAAATGTTTACTAATCCGATTGAACCTTCAAAGGCTACAGTATGAAAAGTTACTAAAGCTTTTTCTCCCGATTTAGCTTTTACATCTTCAAATACTTTGTCTTCATAATCCACAAAAAAGTCTCCGTCTTTGTGCATTGCTTTTTCTACTTTTGGCATAATTTTAATGTTTTAGATTTATTTTACAAATGTAGACTAGCTAAGTATTTTATACGTAGCACAAAAACAACAAAGTATAGTACTTATTAAACTTTATTCATAATTTTGCCTTTTTTGATAAAAAATATTTTTCCAAAACAATAAATATCAGATTATAATTCAAAAAAAATTCTTTTTCACTGATAATAGTGTTATATTTGAAAATAAGTATTTAAACCAATTTTAGTTCTTTTTTATGCTGTATTGATAGTATTCGTAAAAACTAACTAAGTATTTTGTTTGATTCTTATTTATGCCTATTACGAATTATCAATTCTATTGTTTTTTGATTTACCTATTTAAAATAGTAATCTTATGTGTACGGAGTCTAAAAGTAAATTACCTGTATATGATATTTCAAATTTTGATGATTATAATGAAAGTTTAAAATTTGAAAGTAATTTTTATATCAGAAAATTTTGTGAACACGTTCATGAGAATGTATTTATTGAAAAACCTCATGGACATAATTTTTATCTGATATTATTAATAACAAAAGGAAGCGGAACACACACAATTGACTTTTTAGAATATGAAGTTTTCCCAGGTGCCATGTTTATAATTTCTCCCGGTCAAATCCATCATTGGAATTTATCCAAAGATATTGATGGATATATCCTGTTTTTTACAAAAGGGTTTTTCTTATTGGATTTTAGTACGGAGAAACTAACTCGTTTCCCCTTTTTTAATTCTACTTTTAGTTTGCCTTTTATGAATTTAAATAAAGAAGTTCAAGAGGATATAGTATCAAAATATCTTCTTGTTTTTAAGGAATACAAGCAACGATCTTCGGGGTATCAAGAAATGATTCGTATCTATTTGAATGCCATGTTTATAGAATTATCAAGAGTATATGTGGAAAATTTTGAAAAGGAACATATTTATAATTACGATTTATCGCAATTAAATCGTTTTGAAGCTTTAGTAGATAAATACTTTAGGATGCACAGACCCATCACCTGTTACTCTAAGAAGATGAATATAACAGATAGACAATTGAGTTACTTGTGTAAAAAAACAGTGAATAAGAAACCTACTGAGATTCTTACTGACCGTATTATTTTAGAAGCTAAAAGGCTTATTATACATTCTGATTTGTCTATTTCTTCCATTGCTACCAATTTGAATTTTAACGATGATTCTTATTTTATTAGACTTTTTAAAAAAATAACATTTCAAACTCCGGAACAATTCAGAAATAGTCAATTTAAAAATTTATAATAAATCCTGATATAATGTTATTAATAATACACTGAACGATACTACAATTTATTCCAAATTTAACTCACTTGGTGCTATACCAAATTGCTTTTTGAAAGCAAAGGAAAAATGAGATAGATCTTCAAAACCTACATTCAAATAAACTTCAGTAGGTTTTTGTTTTTCATTTTTTAAAAGAAAATAAGCTTCATCCAACCGTTTTTTAGTTAACCATTGACCTGGATTAAATGAAAATACTTTTTGAAAATCTCTTTTAAACGTGGATAAGCTCCTCCCCGTTAAAAAAGCAAAACGTTCCATACTTATATTGAATCTAAAATTACGATTCATAAACTCTTCTAAATCTATTTTTTGAGGTACTGCAAAATTGAAAAAAACGGCAGTTAATTTAGGATTGTTTCTCAGCAAAATTAATAATAACTCTTCTCTCTTTACATAAGAGAATTGATCATCGATTTGTTCATTTGTATTATAATAAGGACCCAATGAAAGAATAAAATTATTAATCAACTTATCTTCCTCTATAAATAAAAAAGAATTATCTACAGCCCAAGACTGCATAACTGGTGTATTTCTATCTATAAATTTCCTTAAAAAAGGTTCGTCAAAAACAATGATAATTTTCTCAAATAAACCTTCATTCTTGAATTTAGTATAGCGAACCAAATGGTTTTTTCGTGCAATACAATAATCACCAGCTTTCAGTTGATAATTTTTGTTTCCGTCAAAAGCAATCATTTCTCCTTTTATTAAAAACAAAAAAAAATGCTCCGGAATAAATTGTTCTGGAGAAATATCAGGGCCTAAATGACAAGAATGAATGTTATTTACTTTCAAAGTATTTTAATTTATTAATGGTAAATTTAATTACTTATTTAGAGAATCTACACTTGCTAATAATGCTTCTTCTTTACTTCTAGGATTCCAACCTAAAAATGTTCTTGCTTTTTGGTTACTCATCTCTTTGTAAAACTCCTTAGCCGTTGGAGCAATTTCTGCAACGTTAATCGCTAATTCTGGACGTTTGCTTTTAAATAATTGGGCTACATCTGCAAAGCTCATAACCCCATCAGCATTTGCCAAGAATCGTTGCCCCATTGAATTAGGATTTTCCATAGCTCTGATATGCAAATCTGCTACGTCACGTACATCAACGACGCCCATTGTGAAATTTCCTCCTTGATTAGTTGTTCCATTTAGTATACCTATAACAGCAATATCTAAAGAAGCCGATGTTATATTTCCTATTGCTGGGCCAAAAATACCAACTGGATTAATAACTACTAATTCTAATCCGAGGCCTTCTTTATTAACAAAGTCCCAAGCTGCTTTTTCGGCAATAGTTTTAGATTTTATGTACGCAGGAAGAGAATCAGTAATATCTGTCCAATCTTCCTCAGTAAAAATGTGGTTAGGAATATTGATACTATATCCTACTGCGGCAAATGAAGAAGTCAATACTACTCGTTTTACGCCTGCCTTTTTTGAAGCTTTCAAAACCCTTAATGCACCATCACGAGCGGGAATAATTAAATCATCTTCATTTTTTGGATCTTGAGCTGGGAACGGAGAAGCCACATGCAAAACATAATCACAGTCCTTTACTGCTGTATCCCAACCTTCATCAGCAATAAGATTGGCTTCATAAAAATGTAATTTTTCTAAATTGGTTATTCCGTTTTCAACCAAGGCATTACTAATTTCTTCTCGTTTGCTTAAGGACCGAATTGTAGTTGCAACGCTATAATCTTGCTTTAATAATTGTAGAATAGTATGAATACCAACAAAACCTGAACCTCCTGTAACTAAAACTCTTTTATTTTTCATTTTTTATGATTTTATATAAATTAATAAAGTAAAATTAAGTTTTATAAAAGGGAACTATTTTGTTTAAAAGTTCAAAATAATTTTGTTCAAAAGTTCAAAACGATAACTCATTTTGTTCAATAAGTTAAAACCTTTTGAAAAAATAAAATATTTTTAAATTAAATAAGACAAAACTATCCGACATAAAATTGATGGTTGATACTTTTTATGATTCCGTTAAAAAAAATACTTTACTAAAACATATTTTTAATCAATTTATCAAAGATAATTGGCCTGAGCATTTAGAAATCATGTATCGCTTTTGGCAAGCTATCCTACTCCACTAGTTTGCATACAAAGGGTCTTTAATACTTCCGTACTTCAAATTAACTATTGAAAATCAATATTTTGATCGTTGGTTACTAGTGTTTAACGACTCAATGGGTAAAATTTCTCATCCCAATAGAATATCATTCATTTAATTTTTAAATATTGGTAATATATTTTTTTATTATTTTTTTATCAGCATCTGTATGAGCCAATGCATAAGCTTGTTCGAAATATTGCAATGCTTTTTGATTATCAATATCCAAATGTAGGTTGCCTAACAGTGAAAAATAAAAGTGATTATCTAACAACTGTAACATTTCTGTTTCTATTATTCCAGCTTTATTACCCTCTATTTTAGAAATTACAAAAGCCCTATTCAACGCTACAATTGGAGAATAATCTATGACTAATAAATTATTGTATAATTCGAGTATGTTTTTCCATTTATCTTGGGTATTCTTTTTTTGGGTATGCCAATAGGCAATTCCAGCTTCAAGATGATATTTAGAAAGTGTATCTCCCACAGAAGCTTTCCCTAAGTAATAAGCTCCCCTACTTACTAGTTCTTGATTCCATAGTTCTTCGTCCTGATCTTGATAAAGAACTATATCCCCATTTTCATTCGTTCGAGTATCGAATCGAGAGGTATGAAAACACATTAATGCCATCAAGGCATTTACATTTGGAAGATTAGTTGTAGTGTTTTGTAATAACAAATAAGTTAACCTCATTGCCTCTGTACAAAAATCTTTGCGTAAAACTGTATTTCCTATTGAGGAGTAATAGCCTTCTGAAAAAAGCAAATAAATCGTTTTTAGAACATTTTCTTGTCTTAGTTTCATTTGTTCTATCGTAGGACCATTGATTTGAATATTCTTATCCTTCAGTTTTTGTTTTGCCCTGTTTATCCTTTTGTAAATAACCTCTTTATTAGTCATAAAAGCATCAGCAATCTCATGAGTACCAAAACCACAGAGCAAGTTCAACGCTAGTGCAATTTGGGCCTCACTAGGATTACAAGGATCACATATGGTAAAAATCATCGCCAATTGACTATCCGCAATATTTTTTTCTGAAAGATCTAGTTCTACTTCATTAGTCTGGACAGTAGAATTGTATTTAATCTCAGGGGATATCTTTTGTTCATAGAGAGAAGTTCTTTTAAAGTAATTCTTCGTTTTGTTTTTAGCCACTGTGTACAACCAGGCAGTTGGATTTTCAGGTATTCCTTTCATACTCCAAACCTCAGTTGCAGCCAAAAATGTGTCACTTACAATATCTTCTGCAATTTCAATATGCTTTATACCAAACAAATTAATTAATACCGAAACTATTTTTTGGTATTCAATTCTAAATAAATTAGGAATAAGTTCTTTATCTTCCATACTTAAAATTTAATATTACATTAATTTTTTAAACGTAAAATTGATATAAATTAATTGTTTTAAGCCAACCACATATTGGGATATACAATTGACGAAAAAGCAAAATAGGTATAATAAATATTTCCAATATCATAAACTTCGCTCCTATTGGTACCTTTATTGATGATGGTTTCCTGATTTTGATCATAATAACTTTTGGTAATCAACAAATACGTTTTGGAGTTAATATGATTTTTAAGTAATCTATGAGCCTCAATAAGTGGCTTCCCATATAGCTTGTAATAGCCTCCTACTTTAAAACCAGACATTTCACCATAATGAACAACCACTTTTATAGTCAAAGCACTTATTTCTGGAAAATCTTTCTTTAATAAATCAATTTCTGAATGAAAAGAAAGTACCATTTTGTTAAATTGTTCGAAAATCGTTTTAATAGAAAATGCATCACCCATTTTATAAAATAAAATGGCATCGCCTTCAATTTCAGCTACGTGCAAGGAATAATAATTTGCTCGCAAAATAGAGTCAAAAAGTGCAGGCATAATCATAGCACCTTCTTCTGTTGAAATATTCTGTACAAAACTGGAAAACCCACTAATATCAACAATAAATATGGTTCCAAAAGCTGATCGATTTCTCATAACTAATTTTTAAGTGGCTTTCCTATTTTTTAACTTGCTGCCATTCTAATTTCTACATTGCCTCCAAATTTTAATATTGGGCAACCTGCTGCAATTTTTGCTGCTTCTTCATAATCGTTTGCCTTAATCAAAACCATTCCTCCAATAGATTCTTTTACTTCTACATACGGACCATTTGTTGTTCCTTTAGTATTGACTATAACTCCTTCTCTATCCCAGCGTTTAAGAGGAGCAGCGAGTTGATCCTGTTCTTTTAACGTTCCAAACCATTCTTGCCAGTGTTGTAAGTGCTTTTGTAATTCATCTGGAGAAGGTTGAACCTCCTTATTCATAAAATCTCTTCTGAAAATCAATAAAAACTCATTCATAATTTAAGTTCTAGTTAGTTGTTAATAATTTTAAAAAATATAAACTTTCTTAAAATTACTGAAAAATACTAATCAGCAGTATACTTTAAAGCAACTAACTAATAGTATTATTTTTAAAAAGCTGCTAAACCCAAATTTTTGTTTGTAAAATCTAACAGCTTTAAAATCTTTAATCTCTTTTAAGATTAACCGAATTGTCCAACTCTATAACTTCCAATTGGGTTATAAAAAGAAGTATTCAATCGGTTCCAAGTATTGATTGCTGTAACAGCTAACGTCAAGTCAACCAATTCTTCTTCAGTAAATGCAGCAATTGCTCTCTCATAAATAGTATCAGGTACAGTTGCAGCAGTAACTGCTTCAGCCCACTCAAAAGCTGCTTTTTCTCTATTACTGTAAAAAGGAGATTCCCTCCAAGCGCTTATTCCAAAAATTCTTTGTTCTGTTTCTCCAAGAGCTCTTAGTTCTTTAGAGTGCATGTCTAGACAATACGCACAGTTATTGATTTGTGATACTCTAAAATCAACAAGCTCTAAAAGTTGTTTTTCAATTGATGCTTTTTTTAAATAAACATTTGTTCCAAACAATGTTGAAATTGCTTTTTGACCTTTTTCGAATAAATTAATTCTTGTTTCCATGACGTATAAATTTTTATTGTTATATCCTGATAACAATCGAACTTTTGATATTGGACAAAAAGTTTAAAAAAAATTAAAAAAAATCAAGCGAATTATTTTGTTAATGATTAACCGTCGTAATCTATTATTTTTACTAATGAATATCACACTTACTCCACAGTGTTTACTTCCTGACTTTTTCTTTTTAAAAAAGATTTTACCAATTAAAGAGTAATAGCTATTAATAAAGCTAAGAACAAAACTATTTCTTAAAACATAATTCCTAGTGATTTATTTTAATATCTTAAGGTTCCTAATTTTACAACTTTGCATTGTAACCATCAATTCTATTATTGATTTGAATTTGGCAATTCTTCATAGGTTAAATTTTCATAATCACCCTCGTTTAGATACTGATTATCCCACAAATAAATAGCCGAAAGTACTCAATTCCAAAACGAATTTGTCATTTTAGATTCTTCTCTTTGTTTTAGCATGTCTTTTTTTATATCATCTAAATCACCTCCAACTGGTGGATTATTTTTCAATTGATTTAATTCCTTCCATACAATTTCTATCAGTTTTTCTTTTTTTTTCCGGTTTACAGTCAAAATTCAAAACTATATCGAAACGTGAAGATGGTAATTTTTGTAAACTTCCATTTATCTGAACACCATAACTTCCCCCCTCTTCTTCACGAATAGTTTGCAAAAATCGCTTTGAAAGTAATTCACCAATCATATACATCTCATAAGCAGTTTGTTGCCAATATTTAACTGCTCCCGTTAAATGAACGTAATCCGTCGTTTTCGGAATTTCCATCGAACGATTAAAATGAATTGTTGTATTTCCTTTTTTAGGTTCTATGTTATGGTTTACAAAAGTTTCTTTTTCCTTTTCTTCGGAAGCAATATTTCTCATGTATTTTTGAATTAAACTCATTTGATCTACCCTAATATTTCCAACAAAAACATACGTAAAATCGGCTGCATTGCGAATTCTGTTTTTGTAAATGTTTTTCGCTTTTTCAAAATTGATGTTTTCAACAAACTTTTAATTAAAAATAACCTGCATATTTGATTATCCCCCATAACTTAAGCAATGGAGTTTCCCAACAGTCTGGCTTCATCGTATGATAATTTGTGCGCAATGATAGGAACGACAATTGGAGTATGGATAATTGTTTCCACAGCCCTGCAGTATACTGCAGAGCTTACATACTTGTATGGTATCTTAGCATTTTTGATGAAATTGTTGAAGCTATATATAGAAAGGTGATAGGTATTGTTAAATACTAACAAAGCCAACATGTAAATACTATTTGCTTACATTTTAGGCAAGAGACAGGATGATGCCCATTGAAGATTAAAAATTCAAAATGACTACTTAGCCGGCAGAATTTACAGCTAAGATCAAGCAGAGCCAGAGGTCAGCATAAATGCAATAAAAAAGAGTCACAGTCTTCAAAAAAACTTGGCTATCAAAAAAATCAATAAATTTATATATCTGGCTTGCTCCCGATTATCAATCTTTATTATCAATCTCTTTAGTCTTTAAAATAATATTAAGTTTTTCTTCAAAATTGATTTGTAAATTGCGGTATGAAAATATTGATTATAGAAGATGAGCAGGAAATTGCTCAAAACATTGCAACTTATTTTAAGACCAATGGTGTTCAGTGTGAAACCGCTGGAAACTCTAATATGGCTTTAAACAAAATTAATAATTATGACTACGATTGTATCTTATTAGATTTGATGCTTCCTGACGGTGATGGTTTTGACATTTTAAAAGAATTAAAAAGCAAAAACAAAACAGAGGGCGTAATCATTATATCTGCAAAAGAAAATTTAGATACACGTATTGAAGGTTTTAATCTTGGTGCAGATGATTTTTTAACCAAACCTTTTCATCTTTCCGAACTTTTAGTGCGAATGCAGGCACTTATTCGTCGCAAGAATTTTCAAGGAAATAATACTATTGTTTATAATGAAATTAGTATTGATATTTTGTCCAAAACAGTAAAAATTGATAACCGAAAATTAGATTTAACCAGAAAAGAAATAGATTTACTACTGTTTTTAATTGGGAACAATAATAAGGTTTTGTCTAAAGGTGCTATTGCAGAACATCTTTCCGGCGATATGGCTGATATGCTGGATAATCACGACTTTATATATGCCCACATTAAGAATCTAAAAAAGAAACTGCACGCTGCAGGAAGTGGTGATTATATCAAAACAATTTACGGTTTAGGATACAAATGGGAAAATGAGTAAAAAATTATTACATAAAACCACAAGCAGTTTTTTAACGTTTGCTATTATCATACTGTTGATAGCTGCTCCAACATTTTATTTCATTACTCAATGGCTTTATATTTATGAAACTGACGAAGTATTACATTTCCACAAAGGCGCATTTGTTATGGAGAGTTATAAGGATTTTACCGAAAAAGATATTAAATCATGGAACAAATACAATCTCAATGTACTGATTGTTCAAGATATGGGAATAACCAAAGACTCCATCTTTGGTGAAATGCTATTTGATTCTATTGCCAATGAAAACGAACCTTTTCGTGTACTTTATGCCCCGGTTATTATCAATGGAAAAAGATATACGTATACCGAAAAAATCAATTTGGTAGAAATGGAAGGAATGGTAATTAATATTGCCGCTATGTTTCTATTTATTATAATTATTCTTCTTATCGGAATCATTTGGATATCAAAAAAATCCGCGGCTAAAATATGGAAACCTTTTTATAATACATTGCATCAAATCCACGATTTTGAAATTGACAAAAATAAACCGCCACACTTTATTCAAACTGATATAGACGAATTCAACCAACTCAATAAAAGTCTCGAACAGCTTATTGAAAAAAATACAGCCATTTATCAAAATCAGAGAGAATTTATAGAAAATGCAGCGCATGAATTACAAACGCCACTGGCTTTATTTCAAACTAAAATTGACAGTTTACTACAACTAGAACTCAATGAAAAACAGTCTTCTGTTGTAAGTTCTTTGAATAATGATGTTTCCAGACTCAACAGATTAAACAAAAATCTTTTATTACTTTCTAAAATAGATAACGGAAGCTATGTTGAAAAAAGCACTATTATTTTAAACGAATACATCGAAAAACACCTTGACTTTTTTATCGAGCAAGCTGAAGCAAAAAACATTAAAATCACAATCGAATTCACCTCTACCCTTTCCGTTACAGCGAATTCTGCTTTTACAGAAGTGCTAATCAATAATTTATTTTTAAATGCTATTCGCCATAATGAAAACAATGGTCGAATAATTATTCATCTTGAAAATAACCAATTGACATTTTCCAATACAGGACAATCCACTTCATTGGTAATCGATAAATTATTCAATCGTTTTTCTAAAATAAATCCTTCTTCACAAGGAAATGGGCTTGGTTTGGCTATTATCAAAAAAATAGTTGAAATTAATCAATGGGAAATCCATTATACTTTTGAAAATCAATTGCACAGCTTTAGCATTACATTTTAAATCATACACCTCTTATAGAATCATTTACAAATATTGGTTTCCTAATTAAAAACCTAAATTCAGAATTAATTCAAAATTGGATTATAAAATTTGCTTTTTTATATTTCAATAAATTATGCATAAATTATCTTCAAGATACGGCAGGTATTCTTTATTAGTGAGTTTTATCGTTTGGTTTTTACTTCTTTCGCAATTATTAAGGATTAGCTTTTTCATCAGGCAATATGATGAAGTTTCCTGGAATGGAATAGACCTGATAAGAACACTCTTAACTGGTTTATTCTTTGATTTTGGAACCATTACTTTCATATCCATTTGTAGTGTTATCTATTACAGTATTATGCCTAATAAATGGATCGGCTCTGTTTTAGATAAAATACTAGTCTATTTTTTCACTTCTTTAACGGTCTTTATTCTTGTATTTACTTTTTTTGCAGAGGTAACATTTTGGGATGAATTTAAAACCAGATTTAATTTCATAGCCGTTGATTACCTTATTTACACTCATGAAGTTGTATCGAATATTAAACAATCCTACCCTCTTCCTATCCTAATTGGTAGTGTAATACTGCTTACTTTAGTATTTCTTTTTATTTTTTATAAAAGAAAAGCGTTTACCAAAACTTTTACTTCTAAAGCTGATGTAAAAACCCGGATTTCTGTTTTATTATCTACTATTGGTATCGCTTTATTTTTTGCTTTCTTTATCAACAATAATCAAGCGGAATGGTCTTCGAATCGATATAATTCAGAAATTTCAAAATCAGGAATTTTTTCTTTTTTTGCTGCTTTTAGAAACAACCAGATGAAATATGTTGATTTCTATACTTCCATTCCTAAAGACAAAGCTTTTGATGTTGTTAGAAAGAAATTAGCCCAAAATAATTCTGTTTACACCAAAAATAAAAATTCAATTCACCGAACAATTACAGACAGTATTCCATCTCTAAAAAACAAAAATGTTGTTTTTGTATTAGTAGAAAGTCTTAGTGGAAATTTTCTTAAAGAATTTGGTAATACAGAAAATATTACTCCATTTTTAGACAGTCTTGCCCAAAAAAGTATCTTTTTCGAGGACTTATACGCTACTGGAACGAGAACTGTTAGAGGAATGGAAGCCGTTACTTTATGTATTCCTCCTACTCCTGGGCAAAGTATTGTAAAAAGACCCGAAAACTCTAATCTGTTCACAGTAAGCAATGTGTTTAAATCAAAAGGTTACGACTGTAATTTCTTCTATGGTGGAGACGGTTATTTTGATAATATGAATGCTTATTTTGGAGGTAACGGATTTACTATTTATGATCGTGGACGCGGTAGTGTTTTAAGTGATAAGATCAAAACCGTTCGTAATAATATCAATGATGATGAAGTAACTTTTGAAAATGCCTGGGGAATTTGCGACGAAGATATTTTCAATAAAATGCTACAAGTTGCAGACGCTCAATACAAAAACAACAAGCCATTTTTCAATTTTGTGATGACAACATCCAATCACAGACCTTTTACTTATCCTTCAGGAAAAATTGACATACCTTCGGGTACAAGCCGTCAAGGTGCTGTAAAATATACCGATTTTGCATTGAAAGAATTATTAGAAAAAGCAAAAACTAAACCTTGGTTTAAAAATACCGTTTTTGTAATCATTGCAGATCATTGTGCCAGCAGCGCTGGAAAAGATGAAATAGATGTTGCTAACTATCATATCCCGGCTTTCATAGTGAATTTGCCAGAAAATCAATATCAGAAAATAGCAAAGCAATGCTCTCAAATAGATCTGTGGCCTACTCTGTTTTCTTTGTTTCATTGGAATTATGAATCTGATTTTTTTGGAAAAGATGTTCTAAATCCTTATTTTGAACAGCGTGCTTTACTGGGAACGTATCGAAAATTAGTCTTGATGAAAAAAGAAAAAGTGATTATTCTATCGGATCAGAAAAAGCAGGCTTTTTATAATTGGAATAAAAAAGACAATAGCCTGAAATCAATTCCCATGGACAAATCCTTTTTGTATGAAACAATTTCGTGGTATCAAACTGCTGATTTTCTTTTTACGAACAGGCTTTTAAAATAAAATTAATTTTATATTTCATAGAAATACTTTTTAAAATTGCTTCCCGAAACTGCATGCTAATTACTTTTCATTACTGAATTACTTCAATGTGAAAGTAAAAAGCATCAATACAAAATTTAGAATCATTCTAACAATCTGTATGCCAAAACTGAAGCACTTTTGAATTAATTTTATATAAAAATTTGATTATATAAGCATACATATTATTAAAAATGAATATTTTTCACAAACTATTATTAAAAACATAGAAAAAAAATTGGTAGGTTAAATGAACAAAAAATAAAAGCTTTTAATATTCAAAATAACCATTATTACAAATCCTAATTCATAAGAAATTAATATTTTTAATGTGGATAATTGGAAAAATGCTACTCGAAAAAAATCCTCACTTCAGATAAGACATTGGTTAAAATAAACTTTGAAGGAGTGGATAAAACTTTTGAAAATTCAAACTGGGTAAAATCAAATAAAATTGTAACTATGTATATCGAGAAGCACTATATCAACAGAAGCGGATGGCTTAGGGCAGCTGTACTTGGTGCTAATGATGGAATTTTATCTACTACAAGTTTAGCTATTGGTGTGGCTGCGGCAAGCCATACAAGAGATCCTATTTTACTTGCAGCATTAGCAGGATTAGTTGCAGGAGCACTTTCAATGGCTGCAGGAGAATATGTTTCGGTAAATTCTCAGGCAGATGTTGAAACGGCTGATTTAGAACGAGAAAAAATGGAATTGGAAACCATTCCAGAATCTGAACTTGAAGAACTTACTCATATTTACATGCAAAGAGGACTAAATCAAGAACTAGCAAAGCAGGTAGCTGTTGAATTAACTGCACATAATGCACTTGAAAGTCATGCAAGGGACGAATTAGGTATTAATGAATTCACTCAGGCAAATCCATTAATGGCTGCTTTTGCTTCAGCCTTTTCATTTATTATCGGTGGCTTGTTACCGCTTATGGTTGCTATTTTTGCCCCTATAAAAGAAATGGTATTCTATCAATATGGTTTTTCAATACTCTTTTTAGCACTATCAGGAATATTAGCAGCTAAAGCAGGTGGATCAAATACCATTAAAGCAGTTGTACGTATTTGCGTCTGGGGGACTTTTGCAATGGGAATGACTGCTTTGGTAGGCTATCTTTTTGGAGTACAAACTTCTTAATCTAAAAACAAATACAAAATACATATTCATTATATTTTAATTTACTAAAAAAAGACTGTTAAATGAAGCTCATTACACTATTCCTTTTATTAACTCTGTTTCCTGTAAATTGGGAACCTGACTTTAATAAAGCAAAAAAAATAGCGAAGGAAAAAAACGAATTAATTTTGCTGAACTTCTCTGGTTCAGACTGGTGTGGTCCTTGTATCTTGACACGCAGAGATTATTTTGAAAGTCAGGTATTCACAGCAATGGCAAATGAAAATTTAGTTTTAGTTAACGCTGATTTCCCAAGAAAGAAGAAAAACATGGGAACTCCAGAACAGGTTAAACGAAACGAAGAATTAGCCGAAATTTACAATAAAGAAGGTAGTTTTCCTCTTACCCTTCTTCTTGATGCAGATGGTAAAATAATTAAAACATGGCATGGAAAACCCGAATCTACCCCTGAAAAGTGGACTGCAGAAATAAAAGCAATCTGTGATAGCAAAAAGTAACATATCAAAAAAACAAAAATATTCTAAGTCTCTAAAACTCATGGGGAACAACTTTACCATTACAGTTGTTGCTGAAAATGAGCAAACAGGAAATGAGAATATTGACCTTGCTATTAAAGAAATCAGCAGGATCGAAAGACTTTTGACTACTTTTAAAGAAGACAGCCAGACCAATATGATTAATGAAAATGCAGGAGTTTGTCCGGTAAAAGTAGATCAGGAAGTTTTTAATCTTATAGAACGATCAATTGGTATTTCTAAAATTACTCAAGGTGCTTTTGACATTTCATATGGAAGTATCGACAAGAGCTTGTGGAATTTTGATAGGACAATGACCAAACTTCCTAGTGCTGAAACAGCAAAAAAAATGGTACACCTTATTGATTACAGAAATATCATTCTTAACAAAGAAAACACAACTGTATTTCTAAAAGAAAAAGGAATGCGAATTGGTTTTGGTGGAATTGGAAAAGGATATGCTGCCGAAATGGCGAAGCAGGTTCTCTTAAAACAGAATGTAAAAAGTGGTATTATCAACGCTAGTGGAGACCTTTCCATCTGGGGTTTACAACCAAACGGTAAAAACTGGACCATTGGTGTAGCTAATCCTGATGCTCCAAATGCAGCCTTCTCTTATATGGAAATATCCAATAAAGCAATTGCCACGTCAGGAAATTATGAAAAATTCGTGACTATTAACGGAAAAAAATATTCGCATACCATTAACCCTAAGACAGGACTTCCAATAACGGGAATTAAAAGCGTAACCATTATCGCTTCAAATGCAGAATTTGCAGACGCTATGGCGACTCCAATAGCTATTATGGGAATTAAAGCAGGCTTGTTTTTAATAGACCAAATACCTGACCTATATTGTATAATTATAGATGACAACAACAAAATTTACACTTCAAATAACATTCGACTAAAATGAAAAAGTCAAAGCAAAAAAATCTCATGTTACTATGTAGTATTGCTTTTATTGGCATACTGCTCACCTCTTGTACTTCGGTAAAAGAATACCAGAAAGGAAAAATAAATGATTCTGAAATGGTACTTTCAAACAGAAAAATCGAAAAGACAGAACTTAGTTTTCAATCCTACCGTGAGGGAGCTTCCGGAGCTAATTCAGGAAAAAGCGGAGGTGGCTGCGGCTGTAACTAATTTTCATACAATCGAAAAATGAAAAGAATATTCATTACTGGGTTTACCTTACTGGCACTGTTCCAATCAAGAGCACAAAATGTTCCAAATGATTCAACTAGCTACAAAAGCAAAAAAATAAAACTGGAAGAAATTAACTTAGTTTCCAGTTATTATAAACAAAGTGGAGAAAATTCAGCCGTTACCGGCGGAATTGGTTCTCAACGTCTTACTGATATAGCCAATACAATTGATGTTAAGCTGGTAAAATACGGAGAAACCGGTATTAAACATACCTTTGATATTGAAGCTGGTATTGATCACTATACTTCTGCTTCATCAGATATGATCGATTTGAGTGCTAATTCATCTGCATCCTCTGCAGACAATCGCTTCTATCCTTCTATAACTTACCTTAGAGAAAATGAAGCAACAGGCAGTACTATTGGTATTGGAGTTTCATCATCAACAGAATTTGATTATCAGTCTTTTGGTGGAAACATTAGTTTATCGCAAAAAACTAAAGATAGAAATGGAGAGTTTACAGCTAAATTCCAAACTTTTATCGATCAGTTAAAATTAATTGAACCTATTGAGCTACGCACCGCTGGAGAAGGTTACGGCAGCGCAAACCGTAATACTTTTGCTGGAACTCTAAGTTATTCTCAAATTATCAATCAAAAACTGCAAATAATGATTGTGGGTGATGTAATTAGCCAGAGTGGATATTTAAGTCTTCCATTTCATAGAGTTTATTTTAATGATAATTTAGTGCATCAGGAAAAAATGCCTGATAATAGATTAAAAATTCCTTTGGGAATAAGAGCCAGTTATTTTTTAGGAGATAATGTCATCATTAGGGCATATTATAGATACTACGGTGATAATTGGAACTTAAAAGCACATACAGCTGATCTTGAAATACCTGTTAAATTAACTCAAACATTTTCTTTAAGCCCCTTTTACAGATATTATTCACAAACTGGAACAAAATATTTTAAACCATATGGACAGCATACTGCGGCTGATGAATATTATACCAGTAATTATGATTTATCAAAATTTGATAGCAGTTTCTTTGGAATGGGAATGAAATTCACTCCACTTAATGGTGTATTTGGTCTTAAACACTGGAACACATTAGAAATACGTTATGGTCATTATACCAGAACTAATAACATGACTTCAGACATTATCAGCATAAATATAAAATACAAGTAAAAATGATACCTCCTCGCTAAAAACGCAGTTCTAACTAAATTCTAAAACTGATTATATGGTTTTAGACTTAGGGTTCAATTACCTTTAGTATTTATTTTTGATGGGGTTAATTTGTAATGATAAAGTTAGTTCCTAATGCGACAGAACCGTAAAAACCGATTATAAACGTTAGGAAGATTAATTGATTTTCTACAAATGTAATTTGAATATTAAACACAACGCATCCGATATACTATCTAAATTTTTTAACAATTACAATCCTATTATTAAATATCGAAATTTCAACATAAAAATCCATTCGTCTACACTTAAATACCTTTCAACGACACTTAATTTTTTTCAATCGAATATATCTATCGTTTTTTATAAATAAAATTAATTTTAACATTGAATTATATACATTATAGAAGAAATGAGCAGATCACTTAATATCTTATTAATCGAAGACGATGCAATTGAAGTAATGAAATTCAATAGAGTTGTCAGCACACTTAAATTTAACCATAAGGTTATCGAGGCTAATAATGGAGAAGTAGCATTAGAAATTTTAAAAGTAAAGGAGGTAATTCCTGATATTATAGTTTTGGATTTAAATATGCCTAAAATCAATGGGATTGAATTCTTAGAGATTTTGAAAAATGATGATTATTTAAAGTACATTCCTGCTATTGTTTTAACCACTTCAAATAATCATACTGATGTGTTGCAATGTTACAAAATAGGAATTGCAGGGTATGTTTTAAAACCATTAAAGTATGATGATTACTTAAATAGAATCCAGAAAATGCTGGAATATTGGAGTGTAAATGAATTGATATCACAGTAAAATCTCAAAATAATATGCCTACGGATTTTACTGTTTTTGGCTAACAGATAGACAATTATTTTTTTAGTCAAATAAATATAAAAAGTCATCATTAAAAGCACAAGATTTAAGCTGCTTCGTGTGTAGAGAAATTTCTTTAAAAAATAAATTTCATCAATCTAAAATCTAAATATTTTTTATTAAATTTACTTAGGTTCATATCTTAGTAATATCATTGATTTTTCTTATATATTGTATATTGAGCTTTTAATTGCAAATATTAGTTAGACAATATATGTCCTCAAGTTTTTATTTGTGGATTGATTTTGAAAATACGGTAAATATATACCCTCTATTTACTTTTATATTACTATACTTAAAATGAATATTTTTCAAATAGGAATATTTAATTAGCTAAATAATATGGGTAAATTAGAATTTAAGTTTGGTGAGGAAAGTTTCAATAAACTTTTTCCTTTTTTTATTCTAATTGATTCAGCTCTAGTTATAAAAGGCTTAGGAAAAAGTTTAGTAAAAATTTCTTCAACAATAAAGGTTTCTGATTGTTTTACCAATCACTTTACCATTTTGAAACCATTTATAGAAAACCCAAGTCGAGAGAACATAATTGAAAATCTGAATCAATTTATGGTTATAGAACTCAAGAATGAAGGAGTTGCTTTAAGAGGTCAATTTGAATTATTAGAAAACGAGTTGCTTTTTGTAGGCACTCCTTGGTTTGTTTCTATGGAGCAAGTAACTGAACGAGAGCTAGATATAAGTGACTTTGCTTTAAATGATCCGTTACTGGATTTACTTCATGTTTTAAATAACCAAGAAATTACCACTCAAGAATTAAATGAGTCATTAATTACAATAAATAATCAAAAAGAAAAATTAAAAAAAGACAAGGAAGAGTTAAATAGGCTCTCTCTTGTTGCAAGCACGAATGAAAATGGAGTGCTTTTTACAAAAGCAGATGGAGAGATATTTTGGTGTAACGAGGCTTATTTAAGATTAACAGGTTACTCTAAAGAAGAAATTTTAGGAAAAACACCAATTGAAGTAGGAAGGTGTGAATTTACAGATAAAGAGAGCTTGAAAAAAATGGCTGACCTTTTTTTTAAAGGTGAACTATTTGATTTAGAACTTATTCATGGGCGAAAAGATGGAACTTATTTTTGGACAAAAACTAAAGGGCAACCCATTTTGAATAGTAAAGACGAAGTAACACAGTATTTTGCAATGATCGAAGATATTACAATCAAAAAACAATATGAAGAAAGTTTAGAAAAAGAAAAAGAAAAATACAGTCGTATCATTGCTAATATGAATTTAGGTTTGATAGAAGTAGATAAAGATGAAAATATCATTTTTGCTAATAATAGTTTTTCTAAAATTAGTGGCTATTCTATAGAAGAATTAATAGGAAGAAATGCACCTCAATTATTAGTTTCCGAAACAGATAAACAAGAATTACATACAAGGATTAAGAATAGAAAAAAAGGCATTTCAGACACCTATGAAATTAATATCCTAAATAAATATGGAGAAAAAAGACATTTGCTAATAAGCGGTGCTCCAAATTTTGATGTAAATGGGGAAGTATTAGGCTCAATAGGAATTCATTTAGATATTACAGAACAAAAAAAACAAGAAGAACAATTATATTTATTGTCCTTAATAGCTGAGAAGAATATCAATGCGGTTATTGTAGCAGACAATAAAGGAAGAATAGAATGGGCAAATAGTAGCTTCTTAGAAATGTCAGGTTATTCAATAGAGGAAATTATAGGGAAAACACCTGGCTCTTTTTTACAAGGAACTGATACTAATCCTGAGACAATTGCTTATCTTAAAGATAGGATTAAACAGGGATTGCCTTTTAACTGTGAAATTGTTAATTATTCTAAATCAGGTCAAAAATATTGGGTAAGTATTCAAGGGCAAGCCCTGTACAATAAAGACAATGAGATAGTGAAATTTTTTGCTGTAGAAGAGAATATTACCGATAAAAAAATATTAGAGAACCAACGGGAACAATTAGTTGAAAGTTTAGCAATTAGCAATAAAGAATTAGAAGATTATGCCCACATTGTTTCGCATGATTTAAAATCTCCTTTAAGAAGTATCCATTCTTTAGTTTCATGGATTAAGGAAGATAATGAAAAAGAACTGTCCGATCAAACCTTAAGCTATTTTTCTATGATAGAAAATAAGGTGGAAAAAATGGATCATTTAATCGAAGGAATTTTAACTTATGCTAAAATTGATAAAATTAATGTTACTCAGGAGAAAGTAAGTGTTGATGAAATTATTCAAAACATTATTAATATTATCCACATTCCTAAAAATGCTAAGGTTCAAATTAAAAGTCAGTTGCCAATTGTAAAAGGAGATCGATTTAGAATGCAGCAATTATTTCAAAATTTGATTAGTAACGCCTTAAATCATAATGACAAAGAAGAATCTCTTGTGGAAATTGATTGTAAAGAATCTGTACAAGATTTTATTTTTACTGTAAAAGATAACGGACCAGGAATTCCTAAAGAAGACCAAGAAAGAATTTTTAATATTTTTCAATCCTTGGCTAACAATGATAAATCTACAGGTTTAGGCTTGTCTATTGTTAAGAAAATTATAGAAAGCTACCAAGGACAAATATGGGTTGAAAGTGAATTGAAACAAGGAACAACTTTTTTTATAAAATTAAATAAGTAGTAATGAAAATTATACAAGCATTTATAGGCGAAGATAAAAAATGGAACTATCTTCAGGAGAAAAAGGTGTTAAGAAACCCATTGGTATTGGTTTTTGGGAATAGATATCTTTTAGAAAAAGAAGAAATAATTACCGAAATTAGGAAAGAGTTCCCTTATGAACATCTTGTTTTTGGTTCCAGCTCAGGAGAAATAATGGGAGGAAATGTCAATGATAATTCTGTTACTATAACGGCAATTGATTTTGATAAAAGCAGTTTTATAGTTCAAACAGAAAATGTTTTAGAGCATAATAAAAATGCCAATGAGTTAGGAGAAGTCTTGTATGATAAAATACCTAAAGCAGGTTTAAAACATTTGTTTGTGCTTTCTGAAGGGAGTTATGTAAATGGAAGTTCTTTAATTAAAGGTCTAGAAACTAAAATTGAAGATAGTATTTCCATAACCGGCGGAATGTGTGGCGATGATGCTCGATTTGAAAAAACAATAGCTTCTTATAAAGAAAACCCAAAAGAAGGAGAGGTTATCTTAATTGGTTTTTATGGGGAAACACTTGATATTTCTTTTGCTAGTTTTGGCGGTTGGATTCCTTTTGGTCCCGAACGTATTATCACTAAATCAGAAGGGAATATCCTTTATGAGATTGATGGGCAACCCGCATTGAATTTGTATAAAAATTATTTAGGTGAAAAAGCCAATGAACTGCCTCAGGCCTCTTTATTGTACCCTTTAAATGTAACTCCCGAAGGGAAAAAAGAACCTGTAGTAAGAACTATTCTGGGGATAGATAATGAAAATCAGTCCATGATTTTAGCTGGAGATGTACCTAAGGGATCTTTTGTGCAATTAATGATGGCATCCGTTGATGGAATTGCAGATGGAGCCTTAAAAGCAGCCGAGATTGCAATGAAAGAAAGAAAGGAATTACCTCAAGTGGCTATTTTAGTGAGTTGTATTGGGCGGAAATTAGTAATGAATCAGAGAGTAGAAGAGGAAATTGAGCAGGTTCAAGAAATTATAGGTAATGATGTCGCTGTTACTGGATTCTATTCCTACGGTGAAATGGCTCCGTTTAATGGAGAAACATCTTGTGAACTCCACAATCAAACTATGACTTTAACTTTAATAAGCGAATAATGAATTCACTTTTAAAAAGACAATTAGCAAAGCACCTAAAAGAAGGACAAACCAATATGGATGTTTTTTTGAACGCCATTGATGATTCTTATCTCAATTATGAAAACCAAATTGCGTTGTTGCAAAGAGCAATGAAAATTAGTTCTGACGAACTTTTTGCGGCCAATAAAAAATTGAGAGAAGAAGCGTCAAGTTTAAAAGAAATCAATAAAAACTTGGCTGATATTTTAGATTCGATGAATTTAGATGCCGTGAAACTTTCTGAAGAAAAAGATTTTAATCCGGCTGACTATTTAAAAAAACAAGCACTAGAAATTGTTTCCATCAACAAGCAAAGAGAAGAACTTTTACAAAATTTAGAGTTGCAAAATCAAGAGCTAAATGAGTATGCCCATGTGGTTTCTCATGATTTAAAAGCACCACTTCGTAATATTGACACTCTAATTAATTGGGTCATTGAGGATAATAAACATCTTATAGGTGAAGGAACATTAAATTCATTAAACTTGGTACTTTTTAATGTAGAAAGAATGGATTTACTCATCAAGGGGATTTTAGATTATTCAACTATTGGAAAAGTAGAATCTGAAGATAGAATAGTTGATTTTAACTATTTAATTGATGAGGTAAAACGAGTTGTCTTTATTCCCGAAAATATTCAAGTAAATATTGTTACTAACATGCCTAAGGTATATGGTAATAGTTCTAGATTTAAACAAGTTTTCCAAAATTTAATTCAAAACGCCATCAATCATAATGATAAAGAAAAGGGTGTAATTGAAGTAGGCGCCGTTGAAAATGAAAATGAATTTGAGTTTTATATAAAAGACAATGGAAAAGGAATTGCAAAAGCCTATCATGACAAGATTTTTAAAGTATTCACTAAACTAGAAAACAATGATAATTCATCCGGAATAGGATTGTCTATAGTAAAGAAAATAATTGATTTTTATAAAGGGAAAATTTGGCTGGAAAGTCAGGAGAAAGTAGGGAGCACTTTTTATTTTACGATACCTAAAAAATAATGGAAGAAGCTAATATGAGTTACATCAACGAATTATCGGGAGATAATGTTGAGTTTAAAAACCAAATCATTTCAATTTTAAAAGCTGAACTTCCTGATGAAATTCAGCAGTATAACAATCATAAAGAGCAAGCTAATTTTGTACAAATGCATCAAATGGTGCATAAATTAAAACATAAGATTACTATACTGGGTTTAGAAAAAAGTTATTATCTTGCTGAAGAATACGAATCGAATTTAAAGAATAAAACTACGGAATTACAATCTGAATTTGAAGATGTTTTAAAGGTGATGCAGGAGTTTGTAATCCAATTATAATACATATGCTTATGAATTGCATAATAATTGACGATGAAGAAATGGCCAGAGCAATTATTGCTCAGTTTATTACTAAAAATACCGATTTAGTTATAGCCGGTGAGTTTCCAAATGCAATGGGTGCAATCAAATATTTAAATCAAAACGAAACAGATTTGATTTTTCTGGATATTCATATGCCTGATTTTTCAGGATTTGATTTTATCCAAACGTTAAAAAATCCTCCAAAAATAATTTTAGTTACTTCCGATAAAAACTTTGCAATCGAAGCATTTGAATACGAATGTATCGTAGATTATTTAGTGAAACCAATTACTCGGGATCGATTTGTAAAAGCTACTCAAAAAGCTAATTCTTCTACAACAAATACAATCTCTAAAGAAGTAAAAGTCCAGGCTGAGGATAATAAAAATGAATTCTATGTCAACATTGACAGGCGTTTAATTAAAATTGAAATTCCTTCCGTCACTATCGTTGAAGCAAAAGGGGATTATATTCATATAAAAACAGAGCATAAAAATTATATTGTTCATTCTACGCTCAAAAAAATAGAAGACAAACTTCCGACGGATTTGTTCTTAAAAGTACACCGCTCTTATATCATCAATACCAAAAAAATTATTGATATTGAAGATAATAGTGTCTTAATAGGCAAAGATGTAATTCCTGTAAGCCGTTCAAACAGACCGGAACTAATGAAGCGGTTGAATCTTTTGTAAACGGTTTATCGTTATTTCTTTACTTCTCAACTAAAGTTATTCCTATCTAAGCGAATCTTATCTGTGCCATTTAGATTTGCTGATACCTTTATTTCATAATAAATCAATAATTATGAAATGATTCTTGTTCTTTTTAAAATCTGAAATTCTTAATGCTTATCCAGACTGTTCTTAATTGAGCAGTGTTTTTTTTGTTTGATGAGGTTTTGATTTTGAAATTAGTTAAATGATTAGTTTGGAATAAATGAAGTATTCTTGGTATTTTATATCATTTGTTTTGCAGTTTTGATTGAGTAAAATTGTTGCTAAGAATAAATAGTAAAGATTGTAAAAAAGAGTCTGCCCACTTTTATTTAATAAATCAAACTATTGTTCCTTCAATAAGAGGAATATTAGATTATAAATGGAAAATATAAGAGCAAAAAGAAGACTGTTTCAGAATGTATGAAACAGTCTTCTTAGATATTAAATTGGTTTTGGTTATTTTAAGTTAAAGATAGGTTTGTCAAATAAGTTCCAGCGTAGTCTTAAACCCATTTCGGTATAGGTAAACCCAGCCACAGATACCGATGCAATATTACTTTTAATACCATAAATATTAGCCAGTAAACGATCTGAAAATTTATACCCTAATTTGGCTTGCACTCTATATGTCCATTGCTTGTCGTTGTTTTCAATAAATTGGTATCCTGTTGCTAAATTGATATTGTAGAACCATGATTTAGGTTTAGTAATTTGCTCATCTTTTAATAATTCTAAGAAGATTTCTACTGCATTAAACTTACTGGGACTAAAATAATCGTTAGGAACTTGGTTTTTGAAACTGATGTATTGATAGTTCAATCCGCCTTTTAAAACGGGATTAGACATAAAGTTATAATAGAACGAAGTAAAGAGTAAATTACGTGTATTGTTATCGGTTTGTGAGGTGTAAAAATATTGGGTAAACCAACCAAAATTAAAATTGGTACTTAAATTATAATTCATATAGTAATGATTGGCTGCAATTTCTTTGTCAATCAAATCCGAGTTAAAATTTTGCATTTCTCTTTTATATCCTATTTCTAAATCTTGCAATTTCATAGGTTTTATTTTGAAGAAAGTATGTAGTAATGCTTGGTTGTATTTGTTGTTATTAGAATTTGCAGCTGTTACTCCCGCATTAAAAGTGAAATCTATTTTTGGGTGGAATTTATAGTTGATACCTGCAACAAAATCATTGGTTTTAGCACTGGCTTTTGTAGTGGTGTTTTCGGTTTCTCTGTATTGGTAACTGGTCATAAAAGCCCATTTTGTTGAAACAGGAAAGGTTATAGTTGTTAGCGATGCTTTGGCAGTATTTTTACCATTATCAAAAGCATAGGACAATTTTTTTTCTAGTTTTGGTGTATATTGGTCTTCTATTTTCTTTAAAAAATTAACGGCGTCATTTTGATTCTTGAAAATTACCAATGTTTTTGCAACTGCATCAAGTGCATTATGCGTTTCACCAGAAGCGTAGTAGGCATTCGCAATTCCGAGATTTCCATCAAAAGACTTGGAATCATTTTCTAAAATAGTAGAATAATACCCAACACTCTCTTTAAAATCACTACGATAAATAGCCAAGGTTGCCGATAAAGCCAAAAGCCAATTTTCATTTTTATACTTTGTATTTAGTTCTTCTATTTTGGCTTCGGCCAATTTGTATTTCTTATTCCAAATCAAAGCCTGAACATAACGTTCTTGAGTTTGCTTTACAATTGTTTCATCGCTATTTCCTTGGGCTTTTTGTACTGCTTCTTCAGAAATTGCTAATGCTTTTTTATTTTTCTCATCGAGGTGCTCTATTAATGACAAACCATTTAAAGCAATAATAGGGTTTTCTTTGGCTAAAACAGCGTAGGTTCCTTTTCCTTTTGTAATATTCTTAGTGATTAAATATAAATTGGCTTTATTCAATAAGGTTTCTTTGTCACCAGGGAAATCAACTAGAATTTCGTTATAGAAGGTTTCTGCTTCCTCATATAATTTCTGATTCACTTTTTCATTAGCATAACCTAGTTTAATATACTTTCTTGAAACTAAAGCTCCAGGATTAGCAGGCGAAAGTTCCAAGGCTTTGTTTACATAAAACAAGGCGTCTTTAAATTCTTTTAGGTTGGATAAAGTATTGGCATAACCAAGATGTGCCACAAAATTCGTTGGATTTTTTTCAACAAGAGTGCTGTAAAATACTTTAGCTTCATCAAATTTTTTGTTCCAAAGTAAAGCTTCAGCATAATTCAATTCAATTTCTAAATCTCTTGGATATTCTTTTTTTAGAGCAATGAAAATGTTTAAAGCTTTTTCAGCTTGATTGTTTAAACCAATTGCTCGGGCATAACATAAACGAGCTGTTTTGTTATTAGGATACTCTTTTAATATGTTTTCAAAAAACACTTCCGCTTGAGCGAATTCTCCTTTTTCAAGATTGCTAAATCCTTTGTTCATGTCTTGAGCATAACTCATACCGCTAATAATTAGTAAGGTAAAAAGGATCGATTTTTTAATTAATTCCATGTAATTCTGGTTCTTGGTTTATAAGATGCAAGTTAGGGATAAAGAGTTGATATTTCATCTACAGCAAACTGCAGTTCATCGAAGAATAAAAGAAATTCATGAGAGAACGAAAGATATTTGCGTCAGTATTAACAACTAAATCAAGAATATCATGGCAATCGAAATACAATATAGCGGAGGAGTTTATGAGATTAAAGGATTTTTAAACTCGCAAAATAGTGACTCATTAACCAATCATATTGAAACACTTATGAAACATTCCAAAGGAGTTGTGATTACACTTAACAAAGTGTTAGCTATTGATGATTATGCTGTAAAGAGAATAACTGAATTCTATAATAAGGCAATTTCTAGTGATCAACTGTTTTACATCATAGGAAGTGAAAATGCCAAAGTAAACAATCAGTTTATAGCATTAAATTCTAGTACTATTTTACTTTAAAATTTTAAAAAAGAAACCATGAAGACTGCAAACTACACACTGCCTGCAATTCCTAAAAAGTTAAGTTCCGAACAATTGTTTATGCTAACCATTCTTTTTGTGAATGGAGGAAACTATTTGTACAATTTGTTATTAGGAAGAATATTAGGTCCAGCAGCATTTTCGGATGCAGCTATTCTAATTACTTTTTTATTGATTTTATCCTTTGTTGGGATGACATTCCAAATTGTCTCAGCTAAGTATGCAGTATTGCTTGAAAATAATAGTTTGTCACTTTTTACCAGAATGATTACTAAATATGCAGCAGTTGCAGGAATTCTAATTGGATTAATAGTATTGGTTTTTAATCAGGAATTACAAGAAGTATTTCATACTAAAACGGCATCCATGTTTTTTATTTTTGGTTTAGGAATTCCGTTGTATTTCTTGATGAGTGTCAATCGCGGTTTGTACCAAGGGAAAAACTTAATGAATAAATTAGCGGTTACTTATCAAACTGAAATGGCTAGTAGATTATTCTTAACCATTGTTGCAGTTTTAGTATTGCCATCGGTTTCACCATCTATTATTGTTGCTGCAGGAATTACATTGTCATTTGTTTTTGGACTTTTTCCATTTCAAAAAGGAATCTCAAAATCGTTTCAATCTAAAGTAGCAATAGCTTCTGAAAACATTGATAAAAAAGCAATTCTAACATTTTTTATGCTTACTGCATTCTATGAATTGATACAAATTATCATCAACAATAGCGATATCATTTTGGTAAAACATTACTTTGATAATGAGCAAGCAGGTTTGTATGCTTCGTTAGCGCTTATTGGGCGAGTAGTGTATTTTGTAGCCTGGATGTTTGTAATGTTGTTATTGCCTAAAGTGATTCAATTAAAAAAAGAAGGAAAAGAAACACAGCCTATTTTATTGAAATATGTAGCATACATTGGGGCACTTTCTGGTGTTATCGTTTTGGGTTCTTTCTTATTCCCACAATTGGTAGTGAATTTAATGTTTGGGAAGGCTTATTTGCCTATTGCTTTCTTATTGTGGAAATACGCTTTGGCTACTTCTATTTTTGCAATAGCAAACATCTATGCGTATTATTTCTTATCCATTAATCAATACATTCCAGTTGTAGTCTCAGGAATTATAGGCTTAACGCAAATAGGATTGATTGTTTTATTCCATAATTCTTTAGAGCAAGTGGTTGAAATGCAAATTATAGCGATGGTTGCTTTATTATTTTTCCAATTGTCATTTTTCTTTTATCACAATAAAAAGAATACTCGTCTAAAGTAAATTACCACTCACCGAAAATCTCAAAAATCCCTTTGTCTATTGTACATCTTTGTACTGTAATTAACATAAAAAACAACAGAGTATGAAAGTAGCTATAGTAACTTCGTTCCCACCAAGTAAAGTAACATTAAACGAATACGGATACCACTTAGTTAAAAATTTTGTTCAAAAAAAGGAAGTATCTGAATTGGTATTGATAACTGATAAAACCAAAGAACCAAAACAATTGGACTTTGAAAACAGTCATAAAGTAAATGTACAAGAGTCTTGGGCTTTTAACAGTTATTCAACTGTTTTTAGAATTATTAAAACTGTTTTAAGAGAGCAACCAGATGCTGTTTTATTCAACCTTCAGTTTGTGAAATTTGGAGACAAAAAAATCCCAGCTGCTTTAGGTTTGTTATTGCCAATGCTTTTAAAGTTATTCGGAATTAATACAATGGTTTTATTGCACAATATTTTAGAGCAAGTAGATTTAGAAAGTGCTGGATTTACTAAAAACAAATTGGCTGCCAAAATATACAATTTCATTGGTACTAACTTAACTAGATGCATTCTTAAAGCTGATATGGTTGCAGTAACAATTAGCAAATATGTAGATGTTTTAAATGAAAAATACAATAGTAAAAACGTAACATTAATTCCTCATGGTTCTTTTGAAAAACCAACTACTCCAAACTTTGATTTGCCAGAGGGTCCAAAAAAAGTAATGGCCTTTGGGAAATTTGGAACCTACAAAAAAGTAGAAATTTTAATTGAAGCAGTAGAAATAATTAGACAAAAATCTACCCAAGCTATCGAAATAGTAATTGCTGGAACTGATAGCCCAAATACACCTGGATATTTAGAATCAGTAAAACAAAAATACGCTCACGTACCAGGAATTACCTTTACAGGTTATGTGGAAGAAAATCAAGTAGCTACCATTTTTAATGAAAGCACAATGGTTGTTTTCCCATACACTTCAACAACAGGGAGTTCAGGAGTATTGCACCAGGCTGGAAGTTATGCAAAAGCAGTTGTGATGCCTGATTTAGGAGATTTGAGCTTATTAGTTAAAGAAGAAGGATACAAAGGAGAATTTTTTAATCCAGAAAGTTCAGAGTCATTGGCTAATGCAATTGCGGCTATTTTAGAGAATGATGCCTACCGATTAGAGTTAGCTAAAACAAATTATAAAGCTGCAAGTGCCTTGTCAATGGATAAAATTGTAGACATGTATTTACATAGTTTTAATGAAATAGAATTCAATAAATTAGAAGAGTACCTAGTTAGAAATATGTAAAAAAGAAGGCTTTTTAGTTCCGTTTTCATTGATGAAACCAAATTTCTTTTGTCTCTTTTTTTGCCAAGGCCATTTTCCCGCCACTTGATCGGGTACATGAGGGAAATCATATAAAGTCCACGACATAAATGCAAGCTTATTCTTTTTGAATACAGCTTGTATTTTTTGATGATAATTGGCTTGCTCTTCTTCATTATAGCCTCTTAGATTCCAAATTCCATTGTAAGATGGAACTCCAAATTCTTCAATAAGTAATGGTTTTTTTACTGCTTTTTCTAAAACCATATTTTCTTTTTCTAAATCGGAAATAGCATTGTAAAAATGATAGGAAACAAAATCTAGCTTGTCAGCTAAATTTGTTGCTTCAAATGAGTTAGACCATCCAATGGTAATTAAATGATTGGGGTCATTTTTTCGGATAACCGAAATCATGTGATCCAACCAACTAAGCACATTTTCTTTTTTTCTATTTTCGAAATCTAAGTTGGGTTCATTTTTAATATCCCAGGCAATAATGTTTTTATTGTTTTTGAAAGCAGTAACAATGGTTTCCGCATGTCGGTGAGTAAGTGTCCAGCTCTCTAAAGTATAATCACTGTAAAAGTCAAAAAGCGTAATGATTACATATAGTTTTTTGGCTTCCGCCAAAGCAATAATTTTTTTTAATTTATCCAATTTGTCTTTTCGAATATCGGCTTTACCAAAATCATCATACTGCACAAACAAACGAATCGAATTGAGTTTGGCACTTTTAATAATATCAAAATCTTTTGAAATGGTATCCAGATTAAACAACGGTCCAAAAGTATCCCAAGCCGAATTTTTGGGATAATAATTAATTCCTTTTATCGTAAACAGAATTTTGTTTTTCAAGATAGAGTTACCTTTAACCGTGAAAACACCATTGGATTTTACGGTATCAATAATAGCGATGTTTTTGTCCATTTTTTGCAAATGTCTAACACGCCAAAATCCATCTTCCAGCAATAACATCACTCGGTAAGTTGCCGTATCTTGAACCGTTGTAACAAGTTTTTCCTGCTGGTAAACCTTTTGAAATTCAACTACATTTTTATCGGTAAAAATAACCTGCTGACCATCGGCACTATAAAATTCTAGTTTTGGGTTGTGCTCAAGTGTAGTGCTTTCTATTGTAATTCCGTTTTTAAGGTTGTAATCAATGGTATTGTATAAATTTTTACGGGTATTTTGAGTGTAATAATCTTCAATTCCTTGTTTGGAATTGCTTAATAAGGCTCTGTTTTTAATTACCCACGAAAACAAATAATCTTTTTCGATTTCTTTTAATGTAGTAGCTTCCATTTTTCTACCTTCATTGTTCATTTTTTCCCAAATGATTTTTGGTAGATAGGTATTGATGGTTTCTTTTTCCAGATGTAGCATCTTAGTTCTATCGGCTCCCGTGTTTAAAAAAGTAAGTGTCTTATTGATGCCTAAAAGGATTAATACATTTACCAAAATAAATGACACAATAAGAATGCTGCGATAGATATTTCTATTATTTACTAGTGTCATAATTTTTGGTTTCAGTTTTTTGGGTTATTCCCAAAGTGGTAATTTCAAAACAATATGCTTTTTCTTTATAAAATTCAACAGGAAGATTAAATGTAGCTATTCCTCTTGAACTATCAGTAATCAAAGTTTCAATATGCTTATTTTTAGTATATATTTTCGCAGTCACTTTTATACCGTCAGGAACTAATTGTCCCATAAAACTAGTTAGTGGTCCAACAATGATTTGACGATTATGATTTGAAAACCGATAGCTAAATGACGAAATAATGGGTTTGTAACTCAGAATAATCGGATTACTTTTAGCAATTCCAGTAATATAAGCTGTAATGGTATAAGTATCTGGATGATCTGGGTGCAAAATTTGTCCAGAAGCGATTCCGTTTATGGTGGTTCCTATTGTTTTTAAGAACAAATTATTTTTGGTTTCGATGCTAAACAAAACCGTTGTTCCATCACTAACAATGTTGCCGTATTGGTCTTTGATAATAGAACTGCTTATGGTTGTAATTTGGTTTCCATCCGCATAATCGTGATTTCTGGAATAACTAATAGTGAAATCAGTAGCGATATTTGGATATACTTCGGTTTCTATTTCTTTGCTAGCGGTTCCTTGGCTTGTTGTGGAAGCTAAAATTTGTCCTGATTTTTTATTGGAATATATGTTTTTCCAAATGATAAAATTCTTGGTTTTCTTTGTTTCGGCATTTACAGCATTTAAAAATTGGTCTTTAATATCTACTTCGGTTCCTTCCTGTTTAGGATTGTCATAGCTATCGGTTGGAACGGTGACCATCATCGTAAATTCAGAACCACCAGCTAAAATACTTCGCGGCCCTAAATAGTTTTCAATTTGAGTTTTGGTCTTGTCGTTCGGAATGATTTCAAAAGATCCTTTAATTGCTGAATTTCCATCTCCAATTAAAAACCAGGAAACTACTCCAGTTTTTTGCGTATAAATTGTTGGAATTTCAAAAGTAATTTTGCCGTTTTGGTTTTTACTTTCTAAAAGTGTTTTGCCATACGAATGAATTATATAAAGCTGTTTTTTATCCGTTTTGGAATCAGATTTAAAAACTAATTGTATGGGATTTCCAGCAATAAACAGGGAAGTTTTGGTTTCTAAATGGATTTCGTTTTTTTTGGAATACGACAAAGCTGTCCCAAATGCCAGGAGCGATAAAATAAAGAGAGAAGCTAATATGTAAGCTGTTTTTTTCATTGTCTTGGGTTTCCAATATAATTATTGATTTCCATTTTAATGTAACTAAAACCGTTGCCGTTTACTTTTTGCAATTGTTCGTATTCTTGATTAAAATCACGGTTTGGAACTACAGTTTTGGAGATTTCAGCATTCGAAATTCCGTTTACAAAACAGTTTTCTAAGGATGATTTTATAGGTTTTACAGTTTTTAAATTTAATAATTGGTATTCAAAATATTGCTTGCGTTGTACTCGAACTCCTTCGCGAACAAAGAAGTGATCTACATAAAGGAGTTTTTTATTAGCATTATAATAAGAAATTAACAACTCTGGAATAGTGACTTCTTGAATGCCAAAATTAAATAAGGTTCCGTTGATGGTATTGCCTTGAATTGCCAAATCAGATAAAGCGACTTGAGTATATAAATCGGTGATGGCTACATTTCCAGCACATTGAATATTAAAAGTTACAGGGATTCCTTTTAAATCCAATGGAGTGAATTCATTAGGATTAAAAGTAGTAGGTTTTACATCATTATTTTTTAACCATGCAATATCTTCAAAGTTCACTCGGAAACTCGTAACTTCTTTGGGCATCAACTTGTGTTTGATGACAAATTTAGCATTGTGTGACGCTAGTTTACTATTGTTTTTATCATACAAAGTCGCTTTTAAAACTACATCAGCTGGGACATTATCGACATTTTGTACTTCGCCAATAACAACATACTCTTTTCCAAATTGTACTAATGATGCCGAAATTACTTCTAATACTGGTTGTTTTAAAACATCGTCATGATAGGTTTGCTGGGTAGAAATGACTCTTCGACCTTGTTTGAAAAATTGAGTGATAGCATTAGAAATAAATTGGTTTGGAGGAATATCTGAATCTAATTTTTTAGGAATAATAAACCAGTGGTTGCCTATTTTTTCTACTTCATGAATATAGTCTTTTTTAATGATTTCTAAGGGTGTAATCCATTTGGTTTTGGCTAAAACAGTTGCTTTGTTTTTACTGGATTTAAGGATTTTTATATCAATAGCATCCAGTTTAGCGTAGGAGTTGAGCACGCCATCGGCAACTGAGGTTTCTAGCATAAACTGTGCAATAGATAAGTGACTTTCGGGATTTATAAAGGAATAGGCTTTTTCAAATTCCTTAAAATCAATGGCGTCATAATAGGATTTTACCACATTTTTTGGACTTATTTGAGTAGCCATATTGTTATACAATTGGTATGCAAAAAAAGCAATAATTACTAACAATATTGCCGTCCAAAGGTGTAATAAAATAATGAGTTTGTTGGAGAATTTTTGATAAGGAATGGCAAAGAATAAAAAATCAGCTTTTGGGATAGTTTTTAATTTTAATGTTCGGTAGAACATCATTTGAATGTTTAAAACAAAAGCAATAATAACTGTTAAAACGGGAATGATTCCCCACATTAATTTTTGATAAACAGGCACATCTTCAAAAGGAAGTATTTTGGATAATGGAGGAACATTCGATTTTTCCCAAACCATGATACCATTTTCTAGTTGGGACAACCGGTGCCAGCCACAGAAATACAAAATGGGATCGTAAAATTTATCATTCGAAAAGGCATATTTCAAATTGTATTTTTCAGGAACAGTCAAGAATTGCTGCAAAGAACCTATTCCTTCCAAACCTCTAAATTTTGAATTCTCTAAGCGTTCAACTGCCCTTGAAGTCAGTTCAGGAAGTCGCCTAGCCGAATGGTAATTGCCATCTACCGTTAAGGCTTTGGTTTGATAGGACAATGTCGCCATTTGGTCTCCAAAACCCAACGGTAAATAACGCCATTGATCGTGTTGATCTTGGTTCAAGAAATTAACAATGGGTAAAGTATTGATTTTTTGTGGTTGAAAAGGTCTAAAATAACCCAGCGTAATAGTAAAAACTGCCATTAATAAAAAACAGCCAGCTATAAATCCGCCTACAATTCGATGATAAACGTGTCCAAATCTATTTTGAATAGCTTGTTTTAAATCACCTTCTACAAAGCGATAGACAAATTCACCAAACATAGGTAAACTCATAATCGAAGCCCATAAAGTAAAGCGGTCTAAAGTTAGAATATTAAAAGCATTTTTACCTAAGAGCATTAATGGAATAGGCGTTGTACCTCCTGTTCCTAAAATGGTCAGTAAGGTTAAGGATAGCCCAAAAAATAAATAACGCTTGCTATAATAGCGGTAAAATAAGTACGGTAGGAGAAACAATAAAACGCCCCATGGAATTAAAAAAAACATCAATCCAGACGAGGTAACTTCAATAAAATTATCCCGACTTCCGTGTGGAATAGGAACTTGTGTAATCGGATTTTTTTTGGAATTAATCCAATAGGGTAAAATGCAGAATATAATTAAGAATAATGAAGAACCTCCAAAAAGGGCAATTCTTTTAAAAAGTTTAAGGAAAGATTTAAAAAAAAGCTTAAAAGTAACTTCTTTAAAACTAGATGCTTTTTCTCTGCAAGTGTCCATAATTACCATCCCGATTAAAGGGAAGATAAAAAAGACCATTCCAAAAATAGGAGTAACATGGTGAGAACACACGGTAACTGCTAGTAAAGAAACTGATGTGAAAAAATATTTGTATTTACCCGTTTTTATCCACAAGTAAATTTCAGGCATAGAATGCATTAAAATGGAGACTCCAATGATGCTGGGCAGTTGCCCAAAAATATGTAAAGTTTCTACAAATGAGGAGGAGAAAACAGCAACAAGAGCGGTGTAACCTGCCACATTTCGGTTTCCTGTTATTAATAGCGAAAATCGATACGCTCCAGTGATAAAGAGGATGATTCCAATAATAGCCACGCTAAACATGCCAAATTTTAAACCACCGATAAGAGATAATAAAGCAATAGCTTGATGTACTAATGGCGGATAACCCATAACGGTAAACCCAGTGTACCAGCTGTAGTTCCAGGGTTCAAACCAACTGTGTGCATAATGATTGGCAAAAAATAAATGTATTAATGCATCGTATGTATTTTCTAAAGTGAAGAAAATAGCACTAGAGTGAAATACTACTCCTATAAGTAGGGCAACGATTAAATATTTATTGGTCTTTTCTTGCACTTATTTCTAATGGATTATCAGTATTGTAAATATAGAAAATAAACTACATACTGTCGAATTTAATGTGTCTCTAGAAAACAACCATTCATCGCAACATATCCGACCATTCATCTAATATCTAAAAATCTGATATTAGGCTTGTTATATATTTGTATCAAATTAACAACTCAAAAAATAATTAACATTAAAATATAACAATATGAAAATTCTAATTATAGACGATCAAGAACTAGTTTTACTATCTTTAGATAAATGTTTGACTGATTTAGGATATGAAGTAAAAAGCTCTAATAATGTTTTTGATGCCATTGCTCAATATGATGCTTTTTCTCCAGATCTTGTAATTGCCGATATTAATATGCCTGTTTTGGCAGATGAAAATGCTAAAGATTTACCTTTTACTGTTAATGATACAGCAGCTGGATTGGAAATTGTAAAATATATCAAAAATATTAAAAAACACGATACTCCAGTGATGATTTTATCTGGAAATAACGATGAAGACATTATCTTAAAAGGATTTGAATTAGGAGTTTCTGATTACATGAAAAAACCTTTAAGTCTAGGAGAAATTGGTGCAAGAGTAAAAAGATTAACAGGTTCTAATACAATACCGCAAGTTGACAACAGTAATAGAATGATTCAAAACAACTGTATTGGTGTTGTGATCCCATGTTATAATGAAGAGGAAAGATTGTTAAGTGAAGAGTTTAAGAAATTTGTTCACTCTAACTTAGGATACCATTTGTGTTTTGTAAATGATGGTAGCAAAGACAATACCTTAAGTGTTTTGCAAGAATTAAGCAAAGGAAACGAACATAGAATTAGTGTTTATAATTGTGAAAAAAACGGAGGAAAAGCTGAGGCTGTCAGATTAGGAATGTTGCATTTAGCAAAGGACAATCAGTTCAACTACATTGGATTTCTAGATGCTGACCTATCAACTAATTTTGAAGATTTTAATGATTTAGTAAATACTATTTCTAATTCTAAATATAAAATAGTAAGCGGTTCTCGTATCAATAGAATGGGTGCCGATATTGCAAAAGAATCCGCTAGAAAAATTATAAGCCAAGGAATTAATTTTATTATCCGTAAAACACTTGGAATGGATTTTAAAGATACTCAATGTGGTGCTAAAATCATGCATAAAGAAATTGTAGAAAAGACTTTCCAAAAAAGATTTTTGACCAAATGGCTTTTTGATGTGGAGATTTTTATGCGAATGAAAAAGATTTATGGCAAAAAAGAAGCGATTAATTTAATTTGTGAAAAGCCATTAAACAGATGGGTTCACATGGATGGTTCTAAATTATCATTTAAAGATTCATTTAAAATCATTGGACAAATAGGACATATAGCTGTTCATTACAAATAAGACACTGTCCCAAAAAGTGTGTGAGTTGAAAAATCAAGGCTTCGATTTTTATAATCGGAGCTTTTTTTCAAATATAAAAGTAAACCGATTTAAACTATTGGATTGCTGTCTAACATATTTTTCCTCCTCAATTTTCAAATTCATTGAATTATCTATTTATAGATTTTTAGTAAAAAATTGCTCGATTTTGTAACACAATGATACTTGATACCTGAAAACCTTTAGCAAACATTAGATCTGCGAATTCCTGTATTTTCTCAACAATCAGATTAAATACTTTTTCCCTACATTTGTATTGTTACAAATAAAAACTCTGAAAGTTTAGTGACCCTATT
>NZ_JBPYCT010000020.1:0-33947 GCF_051846875.1 Flavobacterium sp. ARAG 55.4
GTGGGCGATGAGGGGTTCGAACCCCCGACCCCCTCGGTGTAAACGAGGTGCTCTGAACCAGCTGAGCTAATCGCCCTATTTCATTGTGCTATCATTGCTGATTGCGAGTGCAAATATACAGCTAGATTTTATATTTGCAAGTGTTTTTTTAAAATAAATTAATAAAAAATCAACATTAATTTCTTAGCGACTCACTTACAACATTTTAATGATTTACTATTTTTTTGTAATACCCTTTGATAGTATTACATTTGTGGAAACAAATTCAATACTATGGCTCGTTTCAAAGAAAATGATTTACCCAAAGCAAAATTAACAACCAGCTCTCTCCAAAAAGCCTTAAGAATATTCAAATATTCCAAAAATCATAAATTTAAATTTTTTATAGGATTAGTTTTTTTATTACTAACCAGCGCAACAGCCCTCGCCTTTCCTAAATTGATGGGAATGTTAGTAGATTGTGTTACTAATAAAGATTTAGGCAAAGCCAATGAAATAGCCATGGCGTTAATGGGAATCTTAATGCTACAGGCTATCTTTTCTTTTTTCAGAATTTCGCTTTTTGTAAATTTTACCGAAAACACCTTATCTAATATCCGTTTTGCATTGTACGAAAATTTGATTAAGCTGCCCATGTCTTTTTTCTCTCAAAAACGTGTAGGGGAATTAAACAGCCGTATTAGTGCCGATATTTCGCAATTGCAAGATACACTTACCACAACTATAGCCGAATTTCTCAGACAATTTATCTTAATCATTGGCGGATTTGTAATTTTAGGAAGTATTAGTCCAAAATTGACTCTTATGATGCTTTGCATTGTTCCTGTTGTTGCCGTAGCAGCAGTTATTTTTGGCAGATTCATTCGAAAATACGGAAAAATGACGCAGGACAAGGTTGCTGAAAGTCAGGTAATCGTTGAGGAAACACTACAGGGAATTAGTAATGTAAAAGCTTTTGCAAATGAATGGTACGAATTACAACGCTATAAAAATAAAATTAAAGAAATTATAGCCATTGCGATTAAAGGCGGTCAGTACAGAGGGTATTTTGCTTCATTTATTATTCTGTGCCTTTTTGGTTGTGTGGTAGTCGTTGTTTGGTACGGAATAACATTAACCATTAAAGGTGAAGTCGAAGGAGTAGGTGATTTAATTTCATTTGTATTATATACTACTTTTATTGGTGCTTCCTTTGGTGGAATTGCCGAAATGTATGCTCAAATCCAAAAAGCGGTAGGTGCTACAGAGCGTGTATTTGAATTACTGGACGAAACTCCTGAAAAAATTAATACGGAAGTACATGAAATGACGTCTCCTAAGCTTAAAGGAACAGTAGATTTTAAAAATGTCGCTTTTAGTTACCCTTCAAGAAAAGAAATTCCGGTATTAAAAGACGTAAATTTCTCCGCTGGTTTCGGACAGAAAATCGCTGTAGTAGGTCCAAGTGGTGCTGGAAAATCAACAATTGCTTCTTTGTTATTGCGCTTTTATGATATAGACAGCGGATCAATTTTAATTGATGGTAAAAATATCTACGATTATGATTTAGAAGATTTACGCGGTAATATGAGTATCGTTCCTCAGGATGTAATTTTATTTGGAGGAACCATCAAAGAGAATATTGCTTATGGTAAACCAAGTGCAACCGATGAAGAAATTCTGGCTGCTGCCAAACAAGCGAATGCCTACAATTTTATTGAAAGTTTTCCGGAAAAAATGGAGACTATTGTAGGCGAAAGAGGGATTAAACTCTCAGGCGGACAAAGACAACGTATTGCCATTGCCCGTGCTTTACTTAAAAATCCAAGTATTTTGATTCTGGATGAAGCTACTTCATCATTAGACAGTGAAAGTGAAAAATTAGTTCAGGAAGCACTTGAAATTTTAATGGAAGGAAGAACCAGTATCATTATTGCGCACCGCTTATCAACTATTCGATCCGCTGATCAGATATTAGTAATTGATAACGGAATAATTAGCGAACAAGGAACTCATTTAGAATTAATTGGTCTTGAAAACGGAATTTATAAAAACCTGAGCAATCTACAGTTTAGTAATTCATAAAAACATAATGAGTATAAAAGAAGGGATGATTTAAATAAAAATCATCTCTTCTTTTTTATCTTTATCAGAAGAAATTAACCTCTGATTAATTTTCTGTATTTGATTCGTTTTGGCGTTAAATCTCCACCAAGACGTTTCTTTTTATTTTCTTCATATTCAGAAAAACTTCCTTCGAAAAAATAAACTTCAGAGTTTCCTTCAAAAGCTAAAATGTGCGTACAAATACGATCCAAAAACCATCTGTCGTGAGAAATAACCACTGCACAACCTGCAAAATTTTCTAAACCTTCTTCTAATGCACGAAGCGTATTTACGTCCAAATCATTTGTAGGCTCATCCAGAAGCAATACGTTTCCTTCTTCTTTCAACGTCATTGCCAGATGTAAACGGTTACGTTCTCCTCCGGAAAGTGTGGATACTTTTTTATTCTGATCGCTTCCGCCAAAATTAAATCGGCTTAAATAAGCCCGGGAATTTACCTGACGACCACCCATCATAATTAATTCCTGTCCGTCACAGAAATTTTCCCAAATGGATTTATTCGGATCAATATTAGAATGAGATTGATCTACATATGCAATTTTTACCGTTTCACCCACAGAAAACTCTCCACTGTCAGTTTCCTGTTCTCCCATAATCATTCTGAAAATAGTAGATTTACCGGCACCGTTTGGTCCAATAATACCAACAATTCCAGCCTGAGGTAATGTGAAGTTCAAGTTATCATATAATAATTTATCGCCAAATCCTTTGGCAACATTCTTAGCCTCGATAACATTAGTCCCTAAACGAGGTCCGTTTGGAATGTAAATTTCTAATTTTTCATCCAGTTGCTTTTGGTCTTCGTTCAATAACTTATCATAGTTTTGTAAACGTGCTTTTTGTTTGGTTTGTCGGCCTTTAGCTCCCTGACGTACCCAATCCAACTCTCTTTCTAAGTTCTTTCTGCGTTTAGAAGCTACTTTTTCTTCTAACGCCATTCTATTCGATTTTTGGTCTAACCACGAAGAATAATTTCCTTTCCACGGAATACCTTCTCCTCTGTCTAACTCTAAAATCCATCCCGCTACATTATCTAAAAAATACCTATCGTGCGTTACTGCAATTACAGTTCCTGAATATTGGGCTAAATGCTGCTCTAACCAAAGTACCGACTCTGCATCAAGGTGGTTGGTAGGCTCATCTAATAACAATACATCCGGTTGTTGTAACAATAAACGGCATAAAGCAACACGACGACGCTCACCTCCTGAAAGGTTTTTAATTGGTGTATCACCGTCCGGAGTACGCAAAGCATCCATTGCAATCTCTAATTTAGTATCTATTTCCCAAGCTCCAAGCGCATCAATTTTGTCCTGCAAAGCAGCCTGACGATCCATCAGCTTGTCCATTTTATCCGGATCAGAATAGTTTTCTTCAAGACCGAACAAATCGTTAATTTGATTGTATTCTGCTAAAACAGCCATCGTTTCAGCAGCACCTTCCTGAACAATTTCCAAAACCGTTTTAGAATCATCTAATTCAGGTTCCTGCTCTAAATACCCAACAGTGTATCCCGGCTGAAAAACCACATCTCCCTGATAGTTTTTATCAACACCTGCTATAATTTTTAAAAGAGAAGATTTTCCTGAACCATTTAAACCCAGAATACCAATTTTAGCTCCGTAAAAGAAACTTAAATAGATATTTTTAAGAACAGGTTTATCTGCTCCCTGATAGGTTTTGCTCAATTTTTGCATTGAGAAAATTACCTTTTTATCGTCTGACATAATATTATAAATTTAATTTTTTTAAAGAATACAAATATAACATTATTAAAGAAACAATAAATAAGTTCGCTGACATTCCAATTTATTTTTTACAGTAGCAATTATCGATAAGCCTCATCAGTCAGGGTTTTCATAAAAGCAATTAAAGCTTTAATTTCTTTTTCGTTTAATTCCAATGGATCAGCGGGTAAAGTTTGATTTTCAACAGCAATTCCAAGACCAACACCTCCTCCTTTATTATAAAAATCAACTACTTCTTCTAAAGTTGTAAAAACTCCATTGTGCATATAGGGTGCCGTTACAGCAACATTTCTTAATGATGGTGTCTTGAAAGCATTTTTCAACTGAGGCATTTGGTATTGTATGTATCTTCCTAAATCAGGACTGATTTTTTTCCCGCTTTTATCAGCTGGTGTTCCAATTATTTCCTGCTCTGTTTTTTGATAATTTGGTGGAACAGTTCCGTTAAACAAAGGAATAAAATGACAAGTAGCACATTTTGCTTTTCCGGCAAAAAGATTAAATCCTAATTTTTCTTCGGCAGTAAAATCATCTGAATCACCACGTATATACTTATCAAATCTACTGTCAAAAGCATTTAGAGAACGGATATAACTCGCTAAAGCATTCTGAACCTGCCATTCCTGAATTTTTTCAGAATTTGGAAACGCTTTTTTAAACCGTTTTTGGTATGCTGCATCTTTAGTCAATATCTCAATGGCATTAGCCACATTTCCGTGCATTTCATCTTTATTCTGGATTACATCTAAACTTTGTTTTTCCAAATCCAGTTGGCGCATATCCCAAAACTGGGCATTTTGCAATGAAGCATAGGTTAACGTTGGTGTATTTCTGCTCAAATTACTTCCTGTTAAAGATTGGTTTGTTTTTAAACCATCCGTAAATGCTTTTTCGGGATTATGACAAGAGGAACAGCTTCTGGTTTTATCATCTGATAAAGCATTTTCATAAAATAATTGTTTCCCTAATTCAGCTTTTTCTTTTGTGTACACATATTCTTCTGAAGGAATAAAAGCGTTTACATCAAAAGCTTCTTTGTCAAAAATAGTTGTGGCTTTTGGGTTCACAACATTATTCCTATTGACACCTTCTATCTTATTAATTTTTTGAAAAGCTACTAACTTTTTGCTAATTGGATTCAGATAGTTTTTAATAAAATAAGCTCTGTCAAATGTTTTAAAATCAGCATTTTCTTTACAATAATTTATTGCCTGATGAATTAGATTTTTTATTTCTTTTTCATACTGAACAGATTCAGATCTTTCAAAATTCATTTTCGAAATTAAATTCCCTATTGAACTCAGACTGCTTCCCGCTTCCGGAATAGACTGAAAAGCTATAGGAGAATCAAATCCTGTAATTCCTAATGCCAGAATGCGGTTGATTTCCATTTTTGAAGCATCTAAAATATGGGAATCAGAAATTGTAATTGCGCTTAAATGCTGCTGGATTTGCTTAAAATTTCCATTTAATATTTTAATGGTACGAATTAAATCGGCTTTGTTTTCAAGAGGATAATCCGGAAAAATCATTTCTTCAATTACCTGAAAACCATTGGGTGGAATAAAGGTATTTTCTGCAACTTCCAGTTCATCCAGAGCGGGTCCGTTTACAAAACGGGCTGGATTTGGTGTAAAATATTCAACTGCCCATTCTATTTTTTTATAAGATAACCGCGTTTTGTTAAAAGCTTGTTGTATCTTTTTGGGATCGTTGCTTTTTTCTACTGTTTTTTCAAAATCGGCAACTTCCTGATTTAATTTTTCAATATCTGAAATTAATTCCTGTTGCGCAGTGATCTCAACGTATTTCTTTTCGCAGCCGGAGAACAGCATTACAAGTGCTAAATTAAGAGCAAGGATTATTTTTCCGGTACAATTATTTTTAAACAATTTCATTTTTAAGGTAAATAAAAAGCAAAAAACAACCCTGTAAAAGGGCTGTTTTTTTATATGTTAATATCAAAAATTATTTTTGAACGTTTCTTATTATCACGGTTTGACCACCTTCCATATTAGAATTCACTTTACTTCCATCAGCATATTTGAAAGCTTCTTTCTGCCAGGTATGAGGATGAACATTTACAATAAAAGTATTTGGCACCCCTATCACATCTGAAATATCTTCCATTGCCCCATATTCCCAGCTACCAAATTTCATTACACCTGTCTGGTTGTAAGTTGTATTCCAGGTAGCATCCTCACGCTTGTGATTCATTGTCAGCCATGGTTTATTAGCTTTTGTAGCAATGTTGTATTGCCAGATATATGAATCGTGTTTAGCAGCAGTATAATAAGAATCTCCATCTTCCTGAATGTACACATAGTTTTCAGTAACACAAAGGTTATCAGGATTGATAATTCCTGTACCGGCGGCAGAATCACCTTCAACTACTAATTCCAGTTTACCAATTAATGGATTTTTATCATCTAAATTTAATTTATAAACTCTTCCCCACATCGTATATCCATCAACCGGATTATTATTGCTCGCCTGACCTGTAGCAGTAAAATAGATTTCACGGTTATTTTTAGCAGAACCTTTTCTGTAATCAACATCTTCTACTCTTGAAAAACGAATAGCACCTAAACTATTTACTGTAGTATTAATTTGCGCACCTGTAAGATTCTTAGCATTTGGAATTTCTACAAATGAAACATCAAATGAACTTCCGATATTCATTGAAGTCTCTACCTGATTGCCATCATTTCTCTTTAAAGCATATAATTTTCCATTATTTAAATCACCAACTGTGTTACTTACATACATAATAACCTGACCAGCACTGGCATGAGAAGTTCCGTAAGATTGATCTTCTCCAATTAAAATAACTGTTTTACCCGGAAAAGCATCCTTAGTTAAAGGAACTGCATTTTCCATACTTGCTTTTCCAAGAGCAGGCAAAACTCTGTCTTTTCTGCTTTTTTCACTACTTAAACCAAATGGATTTATTCCGTGAACCATACTTTCTTCACCACTTTCTCCTGCTGTCAAAAACATAGGACCAAATCCGTGAATAGCCGGAGTAGCTAATGTAGCTGAACACAATCTGGTCATTCCTCCAATTCCGTCAACTATATATTCCCCTTTTACAGGTTTAAGTGTTTTATCAAAATAAACTCTGGAAACGGATTGTAAGATTTCATGATTAGTAATCATCATATATCCATCACCATTAGGATCCTTCATAAATCCGGCACCATCAGGCTGCGCTCCGTAAACAAAATTAGGTGACTGCGATAATACATCCGTACTACTTATCATTGCAGTAATTTTCAAATTTTCAAAACCTTCCTTAGCAACAACTAATGCAGGTTCTTTTGAAGTATTGTTAAAATCAATTGTAGCATTAGGACTTTTAGAATCATCATCATTTTGACAGCTGATTGCTGCTAAGCTTAGTATCGATAATACTCCGGCTTTTTTTAGGTAGTTAAATTTCATAGTTTTTCTATTTTTATTTTTGTCAAAACTATGCCCTAAAAAACTTTTAACGGTTAACTTATTTTGTTTAAATAATAACCAATATGTTAACGTTTTATAACAGATGCATCAAAATGTTAACTTCGGGTTAATGATTGGAATTAATATAAATAATAACCTTGTTCCAAATGAATCGCATAAAAAAACGACAGTTACTTTCAAAAATAACCGCCGTTTAAATTTAATAATTAAGGATGAGCTATACTCTCCCTTTAAGAGCACTAAACACCCAGGCAATAGAAAAAAAACCGATTCCTACGGCTGCAAATCCGATTCCTGAAATATCCCGGTATTTAAATATTCCCAGACCTATTAATATGAGTCCCATTACAATCATTATAAAAGTAGCCCATCCTAAGATGGTGTTTTTATTCATTCCCATTATTGTGGTATTTATTAAACATTTTCAGAAACACAAATATCGTTAAATTTAGCAGCTAATTAAAAATATGGTAAAGCATTTCTTTTAATAAATCACCATTAGATAAAGCATTAGCTCCTACTCCTTTACTTTTAACATCGATTTCTCTTAAAGAAGCTACAATCTGACTTACTTTTCGCATCGGATAATTTCGTATTGCCAAATCATATTCTTTCAGAAAAAAAGGATTTACTCCTAAAACAGAAGCTACGTTCTTAGGATTTTTATCTTTTAGTCCGTGATATTTTAATAACTGAACAAAGAAACCGAAAACTAAACTTGTAGTAACAACCATCGGATTATCCTTTGGATTATTAGCAAAATTTTCAGCAATCGTATAAGCTTTCAGCTGATTTCGTTCCCCAATAGCTTTTCGTAATTCAAAAACATTAAAATCCTTACTGAAACCTATATTTTCTTCAATATCTTTAGCCGTAATAGTACTCCCTTTGGGTAAAATAATCTGTAATTTTTCCAGTTCATTATTTATTTTACTTAAATCAGTACCTAAAAACTCAACTAACATGGCGGCTGCTTTAGGCTCAATGGCATACTTTTTTCCGGATAAAACACGTTTGATCCAATCGCCAACCTGATTTTCATATAGCTTTTTACTTTCGTAAACGACTCCGGATTTAGCAAGCATCTTCGTTACTTTCTTTCTCTTATCCAGAGTCTTGTATTTATAACAAAACACTAAAACTGTAGAAAGCATTGGATTTTCGGCATAACTTTCCAGTCTGTCAATAGTCTTTGTCAAATCCTGAGCTTCTTTTACAATTACAACCTGACGCTCAGCCATCATAGGATATCGTTTAGCAGTGGAAACAATGTCATCTACCGAGACATCTCTTCCGTACATCACCGTCTGATTAAAACCTTTTTCATCCTCCGACAAAACATTTTCTTCAATGTAGTCCGAAAGTTTATCAATATAATAAGGTTCTTCCCCCATTAAAAAATAAATAGGTTTAATATTTCCTGCTTTAATATCGTTAACAATTTTTATGACTTCGTCCATTTTTAGATTTCAGATTTTAGAAAACAGATTTCAGATTTGAAATCTACTATCTTTAAACATATTTTCTATTTTTGCCAGATGCAAAAACTCAATTTTCCTTCTTATTCATTTCGTTTCAAAAATAGCGAAAATAAAATGGCTATTTTTGATGAAATCAGAAAAAAGTTCATCATTCTCACACCTGAAGAATGGGTTCGTCAGCATGTGGTACGCTTTTTATCAGAAGAAAAAAAATATCCAAAATCTTTAATTAATGTAGAAAAAGTGCTGCTGGTAAACGGGTTGAGAAAAAGATATGATGTTGTAGTTTTTAACTCAGATGGTTCAATTGAAGTTTTAGTGGAATGCAAAGCGCCTGAAGTAAAAATTACACAGGGAACTTTTGACCAGATTGCCCGTTATAATATGACCATGAAATCTAATTTTTTAATGGTTAGCAATGGATTGAATCATTATTTCTGTCAAATGGATTATCAGAATGAAAAATATCAGTTTTTAACCGCAATTCCCGATTATAAATAATTAAATAACAAGATTTTGAAAAAAACAGCAGTTGTAATCCTGAATTGGAATGGGGTTCAGTTATTAGAAAATTTTTTACCTTTTGTAATCAAATATTCTCCTGAAGCTACTATATATGTTGCGGATAATGCTTCTACGGATACTTCTGTATCCTATGTAAAAACTAATTTCCCCATTGTAAATATTATTCAGAATACCGGGAATTTTGGATTTGCACAGGGCTATAATGAAGCTTTACAACACATTGATGCTGAAATTTATGCTTTAGTCAATTCGGATATAGAAGTGACTGAAAATTGGTTAAAACCTATTTTAGAAACTTTTGAAAACGAACCCAACACCGCTATAATCCAACCAAAAATTTTGGATTATAAAAATAAGGATCATTTTGAATACGCCGGGGCTGCCGGAGGTTTTATTGATAAATACGGGTACCCTTATTGCCGCGGTCGCATTTTTGAAACTATTGAAAAAGACAATGGACAATATAATGATGCCCGAGAAATTACCTGGGCTTCCGGCGCCTGCTTTTTTATCAGAAGCAATGTTTATCATGAATTAAAGGGATTTGATGCTGATTTTTTTGCACATCAGGAAGAAATTGATTTATGCTGGCGTGCCAGAAACAAAGGATATACTATCAGATTCAATCCGGAATCAGTGGTTTATCATGTAGGTGGTGCGACTTTGAAACAGGGAAATCCACAAAAAACATTTTTGAATTTCAGGAATTCATTATTAATGCTGGTTAAAAACCTACCAAAGGAAAATTTATATTCTGTTTTATTTGTCCGTTTGATTCTGGATGGAGTTGCCGGACTTCATTTTATTTTACAGGGAAAATTCAGTCATTGTTTTGCTATTTTGAAAGCTCATTTTGTTTTTTATGGTTTATTTTCAAAAACTTACAAAAAAAGAGATTTTTTTCAATCAAAAAAATACTATAATGTTAAAAGTATCGTTATTATTTATTATATTAAAAATGGCAAGGTCTTTGCGAAATAAAATTAACATTAATTTATATTTAATTTCTAAATATTAAAAACTAAATTTGTAAAAACTCAAAAACTAATTTAAATTTATGAAAAAAGTTGTTATCGCCCTTTCGGTACTCGCTCTTTTAACATCTTGTGTATCTAAAAAGAAATACGCAGATTTAGAAGCAAGAAATAAAGAAACTCAGGATTTATTAAATACTGCAACTGTAAAATTAAATTCCTGTCTGGAAGAAAAAGCCGGACTAACAGCCAGAGTTGAAGGTTTAAAAGAACACAATCAAACCTTAATGGCTACTTCTAAAGATATGACTATTTTAACAGCTAAAGGTGCAGAAAACATCGAAAAAGCTTTAGAATCTATCAAAGAAAAAGACTTGAAAATCTCCAGAATGCAGGATGCTTTAAACAAGAAAGACAGTGTTACTCTTGCTGTGGTTACAAGTTTAAAAAGCGTAGTAGGATTGAACGATCCGGACATCGAAATCAATGTTGAAAAAGGAGTGGTATACATCTCTATTTCTGACAAAATGTTGTTTAAAACAGGTAGTTATAATGTAAGTGACAGAGCTAAAAGTGTTTTAGCTAAAGTTGCTAAAGTAGTAAATGACAAACCTGATTTTGAATGTATGGTTGAAGGTCATACCGATAATGTTCCTTACATTGGAAACGGAATCTTGTTAGACAACTGGGATTTAAGTGTGAAACGTTCTACTTCTATCATCCGTGTGTTAACAAACGAATTAGGAGTTAAACCAGAGCAATTAATCGCTGCAGGTAGAAGTTCTTATGTTCCTTTAGTGGATAATAATTCTGCTGAAAACAGAGCTAAAAACAGAAGAACACGTATTCTTGTTTTACCTAAAATTGACCAATTCTATGATATGGTTGAAAAAGAAATGAAAAAACAAAAATAATCTGTTTTAGATTTCATCATAAAAAAAACGTCCCGTCGAGATAGCTATCGATTCGGGACGTTTTTTTTTATGCTTTAATCTGTCAAAATGGAATATCAAATCCAATATTACAAAATATCAATATCTCCTTTTCCTTCCCGAATTACTTCAGGTTCATGACCGGATAAATCAATAATAGTTGATGCCACATTGTCACCATAGCCTCCGTCAATTACCACATCCACCAGATTCTGCCATTTTTCGAAAATTAGTTCCGGATCAGTGGTGTATTCTATCACATCATCTTCATCACGAATAGAGGTTGTTACAATTGGATTCCCTAACATTTTTACAATTTCTAAAGTAATATTGTTTTCAGGTACACGAATACCAACAGTAGTCTTCTTTTTGAACTCTTTAGGCAAATTGTTGTTTCCCGGTAAAATAAAAGTATAAGGTCCGGGTAAAGCTCTTTTAAGAATTTTAAAAGTTGATGTGTCAATTTGCTTGACATAATCTGAAAGATTACTCAAGTCATGACAAATGAATGAAAACTTTGCTTTATCAAGCTTTACTCCTTTAATTTTTGCAATGCGTTCCAAGGCTCTGGAATTGGTTATATCACAACCCAAGCCATAAACAGTGTCCGTAGGGTAAATCACCAAACCACCTTCTTTCAAAACTTTAACCACTTTAGCAATTGCTGCTTCAGAAGGTTTGTCTTCATATATTTTTATAAATTGTGCCATTTTTTGTTTTTAATTTAATTTTCAAAAATAATTATAATGGTTCTCGATACAATTTTTAAAGCATTACACTTTTACTTTAATCGACATTTATCTAGCTTTAAAAACCACTCGAACTGACGAGTACTTATTCAATGTTACTTACTACACCCGTCACTTCGAGTGATTTTTAATAGTAATGCGACAGCCTTACTTTTAAAAATTGTATCGAGAAGTATTTTTTAATTTAAGTTATCTAAAACTTTTTCTTTGCTAAATTAGGAAGTTTATCATATTCTTCATTAATCAATGCTTCTTTTTTAGCTCTTGACCATTTTTTAATTTTTTTCTCTATATCAATTGCAAAATTGATATCTGTAAATTCACAATAATAAACTAATTCAACTGGTCTTTTGTTTACAGTATAACTATCGGGATAAAAACCTGTTTCATGTTGAAAAAGCCTTTGGGTTAAATTACTTGTAACTCCTGTATAATATGAATTATCAGAACATTTTAAAATATAAACGTAAGACTGTTTCATTATTTAAGGAATTAGATTATAGTTCTCGATATATTTTAATTAAAAAAGCTTTCGCACTTTCTAAATAAAATACTTAAACAGACGTACATTACCCAATAACATCCAACTTCGCAAAACGCAATAATAATTTCTTGATTCCGCCTACTTCAAATTTAATCTCCGCTTTTTTATCCGCTCCAACTCCTTCTAAATTCATCACTTGTCCACGTCCAAAACGTTCGTGCATGACGATATTTCCTGCTGTCAATGTATTATCAAATAAATTAGCAGTACCAGCCTGTGCATTCCCGGAAACCGGTTTTAATTTTCTGATTTGAGCTTCTGGTTTAGGTTGGTTATCAGTAATGTATTTAGGTGGTGTTCCATTAGATGGTTTGGCTAAACGTAATTTAGATTTGTCAACATCCCCAAAGATATCTTTGTCAATCATCGGCTTAAAGCGATAATTAGTTTCGGCCGGTGTTAAATATTCTAAATACTGACCATCAATCTCTTCAATGAAACGGGAAGGTTCGCTATCAGTGAGTTTCCCCCAACGATAACGTGATTGTGCATAGGTTAAATAAGCCTGATGTTCAGCTCTTGTCAATGCCACATAAAACAATCGACGCTCTTCTTCCAGCTCAGAACGTGTACTCATACTCATTGCTGATGGAAATAAATCTTCCTCCATTCCTACCACAAAAACATGAGGAAATTCCAGACCTTTAGCCAAATGAATAGTCATTAAAGCCACACGGTCTTCATCACTCGTATCTTTATCCAAATCAGTTGCCAAAGCCACATCTTCCATGAATTCAGCCAAGGAACCACGCGCACCGTCAATTTCTTTTTGACCTTCGGTAAAATCTTTAATACCGTTTAATAACTCTTCAATATTCTGAATTCTTGCCATACCTTCCGGTGTAGCATCTTTTTTTAATTCCTGAACCAATCCGGTTTTTTTAGAAACATGATCTGTTAAATAAAAAGCATCCTGATTTTCATTGATTACCTGAAAACTCTGTATCATTGTGACAAAATCCTGCAGTTTCTGTCTGGTTCCTGAGTTTAGCTTTAAATCAATACGATCTATATTTTGCATGATTTCAAATATTGATCTTTTATAATGATTCGCAGCAACAGTTAATTTTTCAACTGTTGTATCTCCAATTCCGCGAGCCGGATAATTAATGACACGTACTAAAGCTTCTTCATCTTTTGGATTGATGACTAATCTCAAATAACACAAAACATCTTTAATTTCTTTTCTTTGGTAAAAAGATAATCCGCCATAAATGCGATATGGTATATCACGCTTACGTAAAGCATCTTCCATAGCACGGGATTGTGCATTAGTTCGGTACAAAATTGCAAATTGACCATTGGTCATTTGGTTTTGCATTTTTTGTTCAAAAATAGTACTGGCCACAAAGCGTCCTTCTTCGGCATCGGTCAGACTGCGGTGTACCTTTATCTTTGGTCCAAACTCATTAGCGGTCCAGACCACTTTATCCAGTTTGGTTTTATTTTTATCAATAATAGTGTTCGCCGCTTCTACGATATTACGTGATGAACGGTAATTTTGCTCTAATCGGAAAGTTTTTACGCCCTGATAATCTTTTTGGAAATTCAGGATATTATTGATGTTGGCTCCACGAAAGGCATAAATACTCTGTGCATCATCACCTACCACACAAATATTTTGAAATTTATCCGATAATGCACGTACAATCAAATACTGAGAATGATTGGTATCCTGATACTCATCCACTAAAATATAACGGAAACGATTTTGATATTTAGCCAATACTTCCGGAAAACGAGTCAATAATTCATTGGTTTTCAGCAACAAATCATCAAAATCCATAGCTCCCGATTTGAAACATCGGTCTACATAATTTTGATAAATTTCGCCCATTCTGGGTTTTTTAGCCATGGCATCTGCTTCCTGTAAATCAGGATCATTAAAATAAGCTTTTACAGTAATCAGGCTATTCTTAAAGGTCGAAATCCGGCTTAAAATCTGTTTGGGTTTATAAACATCTCTGTCCAGCTGCATTTCTTTTATAATTCCAGAAATAGCACGAAGCGAATCCTGAGAATCATAAATAGTAAAATTGGAAGGATACCCTAGTTTATCAGCTTCGGAGCGTAAAATACGGGCAAAAATGGAGTGAAAAGTTCCCATCCACAAATTTTTAGCTTCGCTGGCACCTACAATATCTGCGATACGATTTTTCATTTCGCGAGCCGCTTTATTAGTAAAAGTAAGGGACAAAATATTAAAAGCATCTACTCCCTGATACATCAGATAAGCAATTCTTATCGTTAAAACTCGGGTTTTTCCAGAACCTGCTCCGGCAATAATAATCATTGGTCCGTCTTTTTGCAATACAGGCTCGCGTTGCGCTTCGTTTAGTTGGGAAATATATTGTTGCATTTTTTTTCACTGTTTATGCAAAAATAAGTATTTAAGAATTAATTACAGACTCCGATTTAAAAAGAGTAACATATTGATTCTTTACATAAATATCAACAAAGAGAAACACACTTTTTAAGTTTACTATAAAAGATTTATGCTGTTTTTTTTACACAAAAACACAAAAAATTATTTTTTCTTTTCTAAGCCTTTGTGTTTTTATTAGGGAATCTTTGCTTAATAATTCTAAAAGTATATTTTTGTTTTAAAATTTTACACAAATGGATTCTATAAAAATCATCGAAATACTTGCTTATACTATTCCTTCTGTAATTACCGGAGCAGTGGCTTATTATTTATTTAACTCGCATTTTAAAGACCAGCAAAACACCAGACAGTGGTTAATTCAAAAAGACAATCAAAAAATAGCGTTGCCTTTACGCTTACAGGCATACGAAAGATTAACACTGTTAATGGAACGCATTCAGCCATCACACATTCTTGCCAGGATTAATCCTGTTTCTAACGATAAAAATGAATATGAAAATTATATCATCGCCCATATCGAGCAGGAATTTGAACACAATATCGCACAGCAAATTTATGTGTCTGATAAATGCTGGACCATTATTGTAACTGCTAAAAACGCAATTGTACAAATGATTCGTCTGGCTGCAAAAAGCGAAAAAGTTACTAATGCCGATGAGTTAAGAACTTTTGTAATAACCGAATTATTAGAAAAAGCTTCTCCTGGTGCAACAGCATTAGCTTTTATTAAAAATGAAGTAGCTGAATTATGGTAAACTTATGCCGATTTTTCATCGGTTAATAAGGATTTAACAGTTTCCATAGCTTCACTTTTTTTCTGTGCATATTGAAAACCCTGCTCCCACCATTGTGTCATTTTTACTTTATTAAAAATCAAAGCATTATTGGTCAGCGCAATTGGTGTATAATACATATTAAGTTTAACATTATTGTGCGTAGCTGACAGAGTACCCAATAAAATATCATGTTTTTCTATCTGGTCTAATTCTATCTGGAACAAATCAATTAATAAAGAAAAAGGGTTTTTACCAATAGCCACTCTTGGAGTAGACTTTTCTGTTTCCAGAACAACAACATCAATTTCAGTAGCTCCGCGATTAATAGCCTCCTGAATAGGTACTAAACTGGAGAATCCGCCATCAGCATAATCACAACCTTTTATATTCACGATGCTCATAAAAGGTATATAATTACTGGAAATCCAGATCCAGTCGCAAAATTCATCATATGTACAGTTCTTAATCGATTTATATTCGGCCTGATTATTTGTCAGATTAGTAACCGTAACTACAATATCAGTTTCCAGTGCTTTCAACAGATTAAACTCTTCAATAGGCAGATTTTTTTTTATATAAGAGCGTAGTTTTTTGCTTTCGCCAAAGGTTCTTTTACCTTTAAAAAACTGTAATAATACATTAAAATGATTAATACTGACCACATCAACGCCCTTCTTTTTCTTTACTATAAACGGGTTGATATTGAAAATTTTACTCATATCTACATTGGTATAAATCCGATGAATTTTTTCTATATTTCCCAGAGCCAGATGCGGTATCAATAAACTTCCGGTAGAAGTCCCGATAAATAAATCGTATTTTATCTTTTTATTTTCTAATAAAAATTGAGCTACGCCGCCCGCAAATGCTCCTTTACTCCCTCCTCCGGAGATAACCAATGCTCTCATATTTTTTCATTTAATAATCGGTTCAGTTGAAACTGTTCATTTTCGTTCAAATTAGTTTTTATCTGAATAAAAGAATTTCTGTAAACCTGGTTTTTTAACAATGTCCGGATAGTATCCCGTCCAAATTTAGAAAATTGCCACATATGGTGCGTAGTAGCTTTCACTAAATTAATTAAAACAGTCTCATTAATAATTTTAAAACCTATTAATTTATCTAATGCATTTTGTCTGGTCGTTGCTTCATATTTATCCGAAGAATAACTGACCAATTCATCAATTAAAATAGTTTTATCGCTCGAATAATCTGGTGTCATTAAGGCTAAAGACAACCATAAAGTTCTCAGATTATAATCGTTAAAACCAATCCATTTTTTTGATTTTTCTAAATATTCCAAACGCTTTTCCGGAAAATTTCTCCACAAATAAAGTAATGCAACTTCCTGGGTCTGATAAGAGGTATCATCCAAAAGACTCTCGTATGAAGTTCGGAATTCCTCGGGGATTTTAGGTAAAGAATAAGCAACAGCTTGTCTAACCTCCATATCATCAGTATCCATTGCCAGTTCTAAAAAAGTTTTTTTAGCTTCGAAAGTTTCATTTCTAAGTTGGTTAACAACCATTACTTTTGCCGAATAATGCGCATCTGACATAAGAATTAATTTAAAAAAACCTGTTTTTTCTGTCAGAGGTTTTGATTTAATCTTATCTAATTCTAACAGTATTTTAGTTATTTTATTTTTGATCAATAACTTATTGACATAAGGGCTATTAATAATAGTTGATTCCAGCCATTCTTTAGAAAAAGAGGCGGTATCAAAATGACTTATTTTTTCTACCTCATTAAAAAAGTCTTCTGTAGTAACATTTTTAAAAGCATACTTTTTCAGGTAGTTTTTAATGATTTTCTTAAACGCTTTGTCTCCTACTTCCTGATGCAGGACAAACAACGCCCAGGCTCCTTTTTGATAATAGCTTAATGAACTGGCTTTTTCATTTAAAACAGGAATAGTGTCGGTTCTGGAAGCATATTTTATTTGCTGAATGGATTCATACATTTTAGAATAAAAATAATCCTCTCCGTAAATAGCTTTTTCGGCTAACAAAGCATAATAAGTTGCAAAACCTTCCTGCAACCAATGATGTTTGCCACTGGCTGCTGTAACCAAATCACCAAACCATTGATGGGCCAGCTCATGAGCATCTACATTGGTATAATTTCGATCTAAAAAACCGGTTGAATCTACCACATAACGGGTAGCGAACAAGGTTGCAGAAGTATTTTCCATTCCGGCATATAAAAAATCCCGTACAGGAACTTGTTTGTAAATCTGCCAGGGATATTTGACACCAATTTCTTTCTCTAAAAAATTAAATATCCGTGCTGAATAACGATAAGTAGGTTCAAATCGTAAAGAATCTTTATTTTCTAAATACCATTCGAGTGGAATTTTACTTTTAGATAACTGATGTTGTTTTTCAAATTTTCCAATGGCAAGCATTAATAAATAGGAACACATTGGTTTTTGCATTTCATATTCCCAGAGAGTCGTCTGATCAAAAACCGTCTTCTGTTTTAAAATTCCATTTGAAATTACCTGAAATCCTGAATCAAATTCGATTTTGAGATTAAAAATTACTTTTTCATTTACATCATCAAAACTTGGAAACCAGTTACTGGTATATTTTCCCTGACCTTGCGTCCATATTTGCTGTTCTTCAGCTTTTTCTGAATCTATAAAATACAAAGCCTGTTTAGGAATTGCTTTATATTCAAAACTAATTTGATTTTTTCCTTTTTGAAAAGGATAAACAATTAAAAGTTGTTCTCCTGAATTTACATACTGAATATTTTTTTTATTCAGTTCCACACCGGAAAACTGCATGTTTTGAGCATCAATTTTTAAAGTGTCTGTAGGTTCTAAAACCTGAAATGAGTAATTAACTGTTCCCGAAATTGATTTTTCGGCTGCATTTATATTAAGTTGAGCTGAGACAGATGTGAAATCTACATACTTTGTTTGCTGTGCAAAAATAAAAGAAGAAATAAAAAGAAAGAAGTATTTCATTTAAAGGGGATTAAAACCAGAAATTCAAAGTTACAAAGGTTTGCTAAACTAAAAGAAGTATTTAGTAAGTTTACTTCTTAAAATTATAATAAAATTACATTGAAAAAAGCCATTTTTAACTGGAGCAGCGGTAAAGATTCTGCTTTAGCACTATACAAAATCCTACAAAACCCGGAATTTGAAATCAATTTTCTGCTAACGAGCGTAAACCAGCAATTTCAACGTATTTCGATGCATGGTGTCAGAGTCGAATTACTAGAACAACAGGCTAAAAGCATAGGAATACCTTTAAAAATCATGCAAATTCCCGAAATGCCTACTATGGAAGTGTATGAAAAAGTTATGCAGGAAACATTAAAAAAGCTAAAAAATAAAGGTATTACGTATTCCATCTTTGGAGATATTTTTCTGGAAGATTTACGAAAATACCGTGAAGAAAAATTAGCAACTATGGGTTTTGAAGGCGTTTTTCCTATTTGGAAAATCCCAACAAAAGAGTTAATCCAGGAGTTCATTTCGTTAGGATTTAAAACTATTGTAGTTTGTGTCAACGAACGTTATCTGGATAAAAGTTTTGTGGGCAGAATAATTGACCAGCAATTTATTGATGATTTACCTGAAAATGTAGATGTATGTGGCGAAAACGGAGAATTTCATACTTTTACTTTTGACGGACCTATTTTCAACAAACCTATCGATTATGAAATTGGCGAAATTGTGTATCGAAAGTACGAGAAACCCAAACAAGAATCCTCAAATAATGCTTGTGATACTAATGATACTTCCGCTTATGATTATGGATTTTGGTATTGTGATTTAATTTCGAAACATTCATAAAAACAAAAAATCCAAAATCAATTATGATTTTGGATTTTTTAATTCATGTTCTTTAATTACAATTTCTTAGCATTTTTTACCTTTTGATCCGTGATTGCAATTTCCAGTACTTCACTCATTTCTTTCACATAATGAAAAATAACTCCGCTTAGATATTCCGGTTTTATTTCATCAACGTCACTTTTATTTTCGTGACATAAAATGATTTCTTTAATATTAGCTCTTTTGGCAGCAAGGATTTTCTCTTTAATTCCTCCTACAGGCAAAACTTTACCTCTAAGAGTTATTTCGCCTGTCATAGCAATATTTTTCTTCACTCTTTTTTGTGTAAATAAAGAAACCAGCGAAGTCAGCATTGCAATTCCTGCACTTGGACCATCTTTAGGTGTTGCTCCTTCCGGTACGTGTAAATGGATATTGTACTTAGATAATAAATCAGAATTTAAGCCCAACAGTTCTGCATTTGCTTTAATATATTCTAATGCAATCGTAGCCGATTCTTTCATTACCGGACCTAAATTTCCTGTAATACTCATACTTCCTTTGCCCGGAGAAAGCAAGGATTCTATAAATAAAATATCCCCTCCTACACTGGTCCATGCCAAACCGGTAACAACTCCGGCAACATCATTAGTTTCATATTTATCACGTTCCAGTCTGGGTACTCCCAAAACTTTTACAATATCTTCTTCTGTTACTTTCTTATTATACTCTTCATCCATAGCAACAGATTTTGCTGCGTTTCGGATTACCTGAGCAATTTTAGCTTCTAAGCCGCGAACACCGGACTCTCGTGTATAGCCTTCAACAATTTTCTCTAATTGCTTTTTTCCAATAGTTAAATCTTTTGAAGTCAATCCGTGTTCTTTTAACTGACGCGGAAATAAGTGTTGCTTGGCAATTTCCACTTTTTCTTCAATGGTATACCCGGACATTTTTATAATTTCCATTCTGTCTCTTAAAGCCGGCTGAATTGCGTTCATATTATTAGAGGTCGCAATAAACATGACTTTAGATAAATCATATCCCAGTTCAACAAAATTATCATAAAAGGCATTGTTCTGCTCAGGGTCTAAAACTTCCAACAAAGCAGAAGAAGGATCTCCATGATTACTATTGGATAATTTATCAATTTCGTCTAAAACAAAAACCGGATTTGATGTGCCTGCTTTTTTCAAACTTTGAATAATACGACCTGGCATTGCACCAATATAGGTTTTTCTATGACCGCGTATTTCAGCTTCATCGCGTAAACCTCCTAAAGAAATACGAACATATTCTCTTCCCAGTGCTTCAGCTACCGAACGTCCAATTGAGGTTTTACCCACTCCCGGAGGCCCTGTTAAACAAATAATTGGCGATTTCATGTCGTTTCTTAATTTTAAAACCGCTAAATGCTCAATCATCCTTTTCTTGACTTCTTCTAATCCAAAATGGTCACGGTCAAGAATTTTTTGGGCATTTTTTAAATCAAAATTATCTTTAGAAAATTCGTTCCATGGCAAATCTAAAAGCAGTTCCATGTAATTTCTCTGAATCCCGTAATCAGGTGCCTGAGGATTCATTCGGCGCATTTTTGCTAATTCTTTTTCGAATATTTTTTGCGTTTTTTCATCCCATTTTTTTTCTTTAGACTTCACTAACATCTCATCCATTTCTTCTTCCTGAGTCGAACCACCTAATTCTTCCTGAATGGTTTTCATCTGTTGGTGAAGAAAATATTCACGCTGTTGCTGATCTAAATCAAAACGTACTTTAGACTGAATATCGTTTTTCAATTCGAGTTTCTGCAACTCGACATTCATATATTTTAAAGTTTCTAAAGCTCTGTCTTTTAAATTATTGATTGCTAACAAATCTTGCTTTTCTTTCACAGAAAGGTTCATGTTAGAAGTAACAAAATTGATTAAAAAAGACTGACTTTCAATATTTTTTATTGCAAAAGTAGCTTCACTCGGAATATTAGGGCTTACTTTAATTATCTGAATAGCTAGTTCTCGCATAGAATCCAGAATAGCTAAAAATTCAGAATCTTCTTTACTGGGTCTTTCTTCCGAAAAATCTTTAATTATTGCTGAAATATAGGGTTCCTCAGAAGTAATTGCTTCAATTTCAAAACGTTTTTTTCCCTGTAAAATTACTGTGGTCGTTCCATCAGGCATTTTAAGTACACGCAGAATACGCGCTACAGTACCAATAGAATTGATATCTTCTTTAGTAGGATCTTCAATTTCTTCATCTTTTTGAGCTACAACCCCTATAATTTTACCAGAAGCATTTGCATCATCAATTAACCGGATAGATTTATCTCTTCCTGCAGTAATTGGAATTACAACTCCGGGAAAAAGAACCATGTTTCTTAAAGGAAGAATAGGCAACGATTCAGGCAGTTCTTCGTTAATCATTTCTTCTTCGTCTTCCGGCGTTAATAATGGGATTAATTCCGCTTCTGAATCAAACTCCTGAAGTGACATATTGTCAATAGTGAGTATTTTATGTTTTGACATAGTATAATTTAAGTCTTTTTGTCATTAAACAAATAAATTCGTTCATAACAAAGTTAGTATTTCTATATTTTATAGTACTGAAAATCAATCAGTAAAATAAAAAATAATAGTTGTATATTCATAATAAGACAATCATTATGCCATAATACTATAAATTAATAGCCCTCAAAAACAGATTTTACTTTTGAGGGCTATTTAATTAAAGATGCTTTTATCTAATACTCTACATCAAAAGCACCTTCGGTTATAATAAATGGTGTTGTTCCGTTAGTTGTAAAATTAAAAGTTCCCTTAATGCGATCATCCGTTTTTGAAGTAATGTTCAAAGTGCCTGAAACCGCTTTATATTCATCATTTTGATCTTCATAATATCCTTGAACATCAGCCCCAAAAATATTTACAATAGTATAACTTCCGGTTCCTAAGGAACTTTTTATAGCAATTGACAAATTATTTTGATTAGCATCTAAAGCGCCAATAGTTATAAAGTTATTAATTTCAATAGCAGAAATATCAGTAGCTACATAATTTGTTCCTCCTACTTTTACTGTAAAAACATCAGCCGTTTCTTCCTGACTTACATAAGGGATATCTTTAAAGGCTCCATTTGTAAACTGCATAGCCGCTCTGGGATTATCCGAATCTGACCAATATCCTTTAAAACTAAAAGTTCCTGATATTGTTTTGGTTTGTGTATTGATACTTGTAATAATTACTGAACCCGTATTTTCCGTAGGGTTATCATCATTTATAGCCCAATAACCATACTCCGTTCCTGCTGGTGTATAAGCAACAATATTCACATTGGCAGCATAAGTTCCCGCAGCATTCCCTTCAATCAAAAATCCAAAACTATCACCCTTTGAATCAATTGCTGAAATTTCGATAAAATTTCCTGAAATAATTGCCTGAGTTTCTTTGGCTGTCCAGGTTTGTCCACTAAAATCAGCTTTAAACACTCCTGAATTTACATTTTCGCCGTCCGGATCCGGTTCAACAGTTCCATCGACAGGCTCATAAGTACATGATGTTACCAATGCAATTAAAAACAAAACTATTAACTGTAACTTAGTTTTTAACATTCTCATAAAGGAGTTTTTGATTTTTCTCAAATATAAATTATAATTTCAATACCGCAATTATTTTCTAGGTATTTTTCTTAATAAAACAACACCAATTATAAAGAATAGAGCTAAAAAAACGATAGCAAATCTTGGGCTACCGGTGATTTGATCAATAACACCATAAATTATCATTCCAATCACAATACCAACTTTCTCTGAAACATCATAAAAACTAAAGAAAGAAGCAGTATCCTTAGTTTCAGGTAACAATTTAGAATATGTAGAACGGGATAAAGACTGGATACCTCCCATAACCAAACCTACTAATCCGGCCATAATATAAAAATGCAGAGGTAACTTTATAAAATAAGCCGCTACACATAAAAAAATCCAAATGCTATTAATAAAAATCAATACCGGGATATTTCCATATTTTTCAGATGCCTTTGAAGTAGCATAAGCTCCTAAAACAGCAACAAGCTGAATTAAAAGAATACAGCTTATCAATCCTGTTGTAGCTGCTCCGGCTGACTCCCATTCAATTTCTTGTTCTCCAAAATAAGTCGCTACAAGCATTACTGTTTGCACTGCCATACTGTAGACAAAAAAGCTGATTAAATATTTTTTTAAACGTGTATTTTCCTCAAGTGAAATCCATACTTTTTTGAGTTCCTTAAATCCATTAAAGAGAATAGCCCTGGTTACTTTATGCTCTGAAGTTCTGTTTCCTTTAGGCAAATAATAATAAGTATATTGGCTAAAAATAATCCACCAGATTCCTACCATGACAAAGGAATACCGCATTTGCATTATTTTTTCAGCATCAGGGGCAGTCAAAATCATTACCAAATTGACAATAAGAAGAATTACACTTCCAATATACCCCAATGAATATCCCTTAGCACTAATGGCATCCTGTTGTTCCTCAAAAGCAATATCAGGTAAATAGGAATTATAAAAAACCAGACTTCCCCAAAAACCTATTAAACCAAAAAAGTATAAAAGCAAACTAATGTAAATATGTTCGAGACTGAACCAGTATAAACCAATACACGAAAAAGCTCCTAAATAGCAAAAGAACTTCATAAAAAACTTTTTATTCCCGACATAATCAGCAATTCCGGATAAGAGTGGAGAAATAAATGCTACTTTTAAAAAAGCTGCAGCAGTTACAAAACTGATCAAAGCAGAGTTTTTAATATCAGTCCCAAAAACATGAATATACGATTGCTCTTTAGTAAACAATGCCATGTAAAAAAGCGGAAAAACTGCCGAAGCAATTACTAAACTATAAACCGAATTTGCCCAATCATAAAATGCCCAGGCATTTAATAATTTTTTATCTCCTTTTTGTAATGGATTCATATCTGTTTTTTTTTTGACGAATTTATTATTTTTTTAAACAGTTTCTACTTTAATTTTCTATTATTATTTGCATAAAAAAAGCCAACTCTTACGAATTGGCTTATAAATCATTTTATTTTTTCTACTTAAATACCACTCCAAACTTGGCTGCAACTGCCTTTGCTTCTGGAACCATTGCTTTTAAATTAGCAATTCTTGTTGCGTCAGACGGGTGCGTACTCAACATTTCGGCTGGAGCCTGACCATTAGAACTGGCTGACATTCGTGTCCAGAAACTGATTGCCTCTTCCGGATTGTAACCTGCAATTGCCATTAAAATCAAGCCTATTTTATCAGCCTCAGTTTCATGACTTCTGCTAAAAGGCAGCATCACTCCCACTTGCGACCCAATACCGTAATACTGTTGCCACATTTGTTGTTTTTCCGCACTTTGACTTCCTGTAGCAACAGCTACACCAGCAGCTCCTAAAGTTTGCAATTGTGAAGCACTCATACGCTGCGCTCCATGATTAGCAAGTGCGTGGGAAACTTCGTGTCCCATTACAGTAGCCAGACCGGCATCATTTTTAGTTACTGGTAAAATCCCTGAATACACTACAATTTTACCACCAGGCATACACCAGGCATTGATATCTTTACTTTCAACTAATTTATATTCCCATTGGTATCCGTTTAAATAATCGGTTTGTCCTAATGAAGCAAGATAACGTTCAGCAGCAGTTTTAATTTTTATTCCAACCGTTTCTACTTTTTTGGCGTCAGCAGTACCGGAAATAACCTTATTTTCATTTAAAAACGTTTTATATTGCTGAAATGAAGAAGGAAACAATTCGCTGTTAGAGACAAAGTTTAATGTCTTTTTTCCTGTTAGTGGATTTGTTGCACATGAATATAATAATCCTGCAACGGCAATACCTATAAATAATAAATTCTTTTTCATAATACTTAAATTTTTCTTAACAAAAATACAATTATTATCAATTTGTATTTTACAAAATTAACTAGAATTATATCAAGATATTAATTTAGCCATTATCCCATAATATGCAGAACGTTAAAATTCTTAGGCACAATCAGATACTGATTTTGTTTAAAAAGATTGCTGTCAAAAATAATTTCCTCATTATCGATTTCTATCTTTTTTATTTCAAAAGGCAATCCTATAAAATTAATTTTAAAATTAGAATAATTGGTATCGTATTTTCCGTCTTTATGCAATTGAATGTTAACTTCTTTTTCTTTTCCTGTTAATTGAAATGATAAAAAGCTAAATCTTCCTTTTTTATAATCATAACCATCTTGCGCATCTTCATACACCACCGATTTTTCTTTTCCTTCTTTATAATATACATCCAGCATTAATTCATCAAATTCTAATTCGCCAACATATTGCTGAACCGGATATTTAGGAATAATAGCTCCGGCTTTTACAAATACCGGAATTTCATCAAATTTACTGTCTACCCACATCTCTTTTCCTCCTTTAACCATACAGTTAGTCCAGTAATTATACCATTCTCCTTTAGGAATATACATTCTTCGTCCTAAGGAATTAGGTTCTAAAATAGGACAGACTAATATTTGGTTTCCAAAAATAAATTCATCATTTCTGTAATAAGTCTGAATATCCTCCTGATCAAAGTATACTAAAGGTTTTAACATAGGTGTACCTTCCTCGATATACTGCCAGAACATAGTATACAAATAGGGCAATAACTGATAACGAAGATTTACAAATTTTCGGGTAATATCAATAACTTCTTCATCAAAAGCCCATGGTTCCTGATTTCCATGATCTCCGGATGAATGTGTTCTGCAAAAAGGGTGAAAAACGCCTAACTGAATCCATCTGGCATATAATTCTCCTGAAGGCTGCTCAGCAAAACCTCCAATATCCGATCCTGTGAATCCCATTCCTGAAATTGACATTCTTTGCACCTGAATATTAGCAATCCAAAGATGTTCCCAGGAAGCCACATTGTCTCCGGTCCAGGACGAAGTATAACGTTGTGCCCCCGAATAAGCAGAGCGTGTTATAATAAAAGGTCTTTTAGGATACGCAAAACGCTTAACACCATGATAAGTTGCTCTGGCCATTTGTGTTCCGTAAATATTGTGTGCTTTTCGATGGCTGCAAGGATTTCCATCATAATTATGACGTACATCATTCGGGAAAGTTTTATTAGGAACTTCCATTACAGCAGGTTCGTTCATGTCATTCCATACTCCTTTTACTCCAATATCCGAAATTAACTCCTTGAATAATCCTGCCCACCATTCTCTTACCTCAGGGTTTGTATAGTCCGGGAAATTACATTCGCCAGGCCATACCTTTCCTTTCATATAAGGTCCATCAGCTCTTTTACAAAAATAATCCTTCTCTAAAGCTTCTTTGTAAACCCAATATTCTTTATCTATTTTTATTCCGGGATCAATAATTACAATTGTTTTAAACCCGTCCTGAGCTAACTCAGAAACCATTCGTTTAGGATCAGGAAAATAATCTTTATTCCAGGTAAAACATCTAAAACCATCCATATAATCTATATCCAGATAAATGGCATCACAGGGAATCTGTAGTTCTCTGAATTTAGCAGTAACTTCTTTAACATTACTTTCAGGATAATAACTCCATTTACACTGATGGTATCCTAATGCCCATAAAGGCGGAAGTTCCGGTTTGCCCGTTAAATCAGTATAAGAAGTCACTACATCCTGCATCTTAGGTCCGTAGAAAAAATAATAATTCATTTCTCCTCCATCTGACCAAAAGCTTGTTACATTTCTTCTCTCATGACAAAAATCAAAAAATGTTCTAAAGGTATTATCAAAGAAAATTCCATAGGCCTGCTTGTTATGCAAACCCAAATAAAAAGGAACAACTTTATACAAAGGTTCCTGTTCTTTTTGAAAGGCATATTGATCCGTTGCAAAATTTTCAACTCTTTTACCCTTTAAGTTCATTTGAGTTGCCTTATCTCCTAAGCCATAAAAACATTCACCTTCTCGGGAAGCCTTACTCATTTTTACTATATTACCACCAAATTCATATGATTCTTCCCAGTGAAACCCTAATTCATCTTCTAAAAGTACATTTCCTTTTAAGTCATAAATGAAGGACCTTAAATCTATTTTGTGAATTTTACAAATAATTTTATTCGTAGTTATCTGGTAATAATTTTCTTCCTCAGTAATTTCTAAATGATTGTATCCATGAGAATGCCCCTCGTCAATTGCATATGAAAAGTCATTACTAAAATATCCTTTTGTAGTATAACGAAAACGGATGAGACTATCTCTTAATACTGTTAATTTTAAAATAACGTTGTTCTCAGTATAAAAATAAACGGAATCAACATCTTGTTTAAAAGAAACTATTTTTGATGGATATAAATCTCCTTTATATTCTAACTCTGTATTTGTAATCATGCCGATTCTTATTTTTAATTATTATTCTCCTCCACTCTCAAACTTACAAAAAATCCTTATTATAAGTAAAGAATACTATTTTTATTCACGAAAACGATATCGCTTTTCATTGGGTTTAAAAAAAAAGAAGTATTAACATTAGTTATTAATACTTCTTTATAAAAAATTGATTTATGTAGCTATTTTTAGTTCCATACCACAAATTATATATATTTAAAAACAGTCACACTTAAAGGCGGTAAAACTAATTCAGCTGAATAGTCCCGCCCGTCATAAGGTGAAGATTCGACTTCTGTTGCTACTGTATTAACAACATTACTTCCGTTATATTTTTTAAGATCGCTGTTAAAAATTTCGGTCAGTTTTCCTTTCTTTGGAACACCAATTCTGTAATTTTTTCTCACTATTTGTGTAAAATTACATACTATAATTAAATTATCTTTTGGTTCATTTCCTTTTCGGATATAAGATATAACTGCATTTTGATGATCCGAATAATTAATCCATTCAAAACCTTCAGGACTAAATTGTTTTTCATATAAAGCCGGTTGGGATTTATATAATAAATTTAAATCCTTAATAAGTTCCTGAACACCATTATGAACTGCATATTGCAACAAATGCCAATCCAGACTTTCCTGAAAGTTCCATTCTGCCATTTGTCCAAATTCCCCACCCATAAACAATAAGTTAGCTCCCGGATGTGTAAACATATAACTGTAAAGCAAACGTAAATTAGCAAATTTTTGCCATTCGTCTCCGGGCATTCTGTCAGCAATAGATTTTTTTCCATATACCACTTCATCATGAGACAATGGCAGCATAAAATTTTCGGTAAAAGCATAGGTCATTGAAAAAGTCAGATCATTTTGATGATACTTTCTGTAAACCGTTGCTTTTTGGAAATATTTTAGCGTATCGTGCATCCAGCCCATCATCCATTTCATTCCAAAACCCAGTCCTCCTACATCTGTAGGTCTTGAAACCATTGGAAATGAAGTACTTTCTTCGGCTATAGTCTGAACTCCTTCAAAATTTGAATATACTACTTCATTAAATTCTTTCAAAAAACTGATAGTATCTAAATTTTCTCTTCCCCCAAAAATATTAGGCTCCCATTCTCCATCATTTCTGGAATAATCCAGATAAAGCATGGAAGCAACAGCATCTACTCTTAAACCATCTATATGATAATAATGCAACCAGAATAAAGCATTGCTAATCAAGAAAGAGCGAACTTCGTTCCTTCCATAATTAAAAACTAAACTTTTCCAGTCTGGATGGTATCCTTTTCGGCGATCGGGATGTTCATATAAGTTTGATCCGTCAAAATAACCTAAGCCATGGGCATCATCCGGAAAATGTGAGGGTACCCAATCCAGAATAACTCCTATACCCGCCTGATGTAATTTATCTACCAAAACCATAAAATCCTGCGGATTTCCAAAACGGGATGTAGGTGCAAAATAACCGACAAGCTGGTAGCCCCAGGAAGGATCATAAGGATATTCCATAATTGGCATAAACTCAACATGAGTAAATCCCATTTCCTTTACATAACTAACCAAATCTTCGGCTAGTTCAAGATAACTTAAAAACCGGTTTCCTTCGGCACGTTTCCAAGAGCCTAAATGAACCTCATAAACGGAATAGGGTTTGTTTAAATCATTATGTTCTTTACGGGTTTTCATCCATTTAGAATCCTCCCAATTGTGATTCAAATCCCAGACTACTGAAGCTGTATGTGGTGGCTTTTCACAATAAAAGGCAAATGGATCTGCTTTTTCTGTAATAAGACCTCCATTATTTGATAAAATTTTATACTTATAAGTAGTACCTTTTGGGATATTCGGAATAAATCCTTCCCAAATTCCGGACGAATCCCAACGAACAAAAAGTTCATGTTCGCCCTGTGTCCAGAAATTAAAATCTCCCACTACAGAAACAGAATGTGCTGTGGGTGCCCAAACAGCAAAATAAACACCCTGGACTCCATTTAATTCAATCAAATGTGCCCCTAATTTTTCATATAATTGAAAATGTTTTCCAGCTTTGAATAAGTTAATATCAAAATCAGTAAAAAGGGAATGCGAAATAACTTTACTCATAGTATTATTGGTATAATTCTAAATTTTAGAATAGAATATTGATAAAAACTGTCTGCTAACTTATTCAATTCTAAAATTATCAGGTAAAGTCACACCTTTCTTTATCACCACTATTCCATCTTTGATAGTATATAACTTTGTAGTTAAATTTTCTAAATGTGGTCCACCATTAATATATACATTATTACCTATTCGGCAATCTTTATCTACTAACGCATTGTTTATATAACATCCTTCTCCTATTCCTACTAATATCTTATTTTCTTTAGCATCTTCTTCCATATCTTCAATGCTCTGATATATATCATTACCCATTACATAGGTACTGCTAATAATGGAATCTTTACCTATTCTGGAGCGAATACCAATAACAGAATTTTTAATTTCTTTAGCATTAATAATACAGCCCTCTGAAATTAATGATTTATCAACCATTGTATTTTTAAATTTGGATGGCGGTAGTAATCGGGGTCTGGTATATATTTTATTATCGTTGTCAAATAAATTGAATTTAGGCACATCCTCAGTCAGTCCTATATTAGCTTCAAAAAACGAATCTATGTTTCCAATATCTGTCCAGTAACCTTCATATTGATAACTCAATATTTTTTTATTTCCTACTGCATTTGGAATAATCTCTTTACCAAAATCTTTTGTATCCGGATCTGCCATTAAGTCAATTAATAGCTTTTTGTTAAAAATATAAATCCCCATAGAGGCTAAATATTTTTTCCCTTCTGCTTGCATTTGTTCGCTTACTTCAGATTCCCAATCCGGCAAAAGTTCTTTGACGGGTTTCTCAATAAAGGATTCTATATTTCCTTCACTGTTGGATTTTAATATCCCAAAATCAGGAGCATCCTTAGCATTTACCGGTAAAGTAGCAATTGTTATATCAGCTTCTTTTTTAATATGTTCTTCAATCATATCATTAAAATCCATCTGATACAATTGATCTCCGGATAAAATCAAAGCATAATCAAAATTATGATTTAAAAAATGAGGCATACATTGTCTTACAGCATCAGCAGTACCCTGAAACCAGGTAGGGTTATCCGGCGTTTGTTCCGCAGCCAGTATATCTACAAATGCCTGACTAAAAGCACTAAAAACATAGGTATTCTTGATATGTGCATTGAGTGAAGCCGAATTAAATTGTGTTAATACAAACATTCTGTAAATATCTGAATTCATACAATTTGATATCGGTATATCAACTAATCTGTATTTTCCTCCAACTGGTACCGCAGGTTTTGATCTGGCTTCTGTCAATGGATACAATCTGGATCCTTGACCGCCTCCTAAGATAATTGCAATAACGTTTTTTCTTTTTGCCTTCATATTTTGTTTAGTATTAAGTTGTACATTTCTATATATTCCTGACTTGCTTTTTCCCAGGAATGATCCGTGCTCATTCCTTTTTTTCTAATTTCATTCAAATGCTCTTTATCTTCGTACAAACTTACCGCCCTTTGAATGGAGTAACAGATATCTCCAACAGAAGACTGGTCATGACAAATTCCGTTTCCGTTATCCCCAAAATCAATTACAGTATCTTTCAATCCTCCTGTTCTTCTTACTATAGGAACTGTTCCATATCGTAACGAATACATTTGATTTAGTCCGCATGGTTCTACTCTTGAAGGCATCAGTAAAAAATCTGCCCCCGCATAAATTAAATGAGCTAATTCTTCATTGTATCCAATGAAGGTATTATAATTTCCTTTATAATCTGCTAATAAGCTATTGAGTTGATTTTCAATTTGTGCATTTCCGGAACCTAATATTAAAATATTAATTTCTTTATAATTTTCTGAAAGAGCTAAAGCCGAAGCCTGAGGTAATAAATCACCTCCTTTTTCATCCCATAATCTGCCTATAAAGCTAAATAAGGGTTTTGAGGGATCTAAATTAAAAAGTGTACAAAGTGTTTCTTTATTCTGTTGCTTACCTTGTTCAAAATTTTGTATCGAATAATTTTTTTTCAGCATTTTATCCTTTGAAGGATCCCAAACCTCTGTATCAATTCCGTTTAAAATTCCTTTTGATTTATAACGTACTATATTAAATAAGGATTCTAATCCATTAGCCGAATTATTGATTTCATTTAAATAACTTGGTGAAACAGTAGTAACTGCCGAAGCACATTTTACGCCTACTGCTAAGGAATTTATTTGATGATCCCACTCCAAAATTTTAGTATGAATTGAATCAAATTCCGGAAAATAATTCAATTTATCAAAACTAAACTGCCCCTGATACAAACCATTATGAATCGTTAGCATCGAAGGTGTATTCAACAATTTATGATATTTAAAACAATATTGCATCATAAAAGGTATTAATCCCGTATGATGATCATGACAATTAATAACATCCGGCATCGATTCCCTTCCAATAATCCAATCCAGTGTAGCTATCTGAAAAGCCATAAACCGTTCAATGTCATCTTCATATCCATAAACATTTTTTCTGTCAAATAGCTCCGGAATTTCCATTAAATACAATTCAAAACCTAACTTATCAGTAGTCTCTTTAAGAACACTAAAAGGAAAATTAAAATTACCTAATTGAACACTCCCCCAATGAACACATTCAAAATCATTATCACTTCTGAATTTAGTTTCATAACAAGGCATCACAACTCTTAATTTATGCCCCGCTTTATTCTGATATTTTGGCAAAGCTCCAACCACATCTGCTAAACCGCCTACTTTAGCCACTGGATAGCATTCTGCACTTATATGAAATATTTCCATTTATTGTTTTCAGTTTATTTAAGGTTAAAAAAATATAATATAAAATAGATTCGTTAAATTACCTCCAAATCAATATAAATTAAGTCGAAATTGAATTTTTAAAGCTTTTCTAAATATAGTAAAAAACAGAAACAATTTCAGTAAAAATGAAAAAAATTACCATTAAAAACAAAGTTTTTTAATCCCGAAAACTCTTGAAAAATATTATTTTTGATAAATTGATTTTGATTTTGATAATTTAAAAATAATTAAAGATTATATCATCATTTTCTCATATTCTACTGCTTAAAATTATGTAATTATAATTCCAAAAACAGAACATTCCTATAAAAAGTAATAATTTAATAACAATTAGAAAATAAAAATGAACTTATTTAATGAGAATATCTCCTGGAAAGAAGAATTACATCCGATATTAAAAAAATACCATCACAGAAAACATCCATTAAAGTATCATAATCTATATCAGCTAGTAGTCATGGTAATCTTATCTGCACAGGATTCTGACAATAACATAAACAAAATTGCACCTGATTTATTCCGTGCCTTCCCTAATATGAAAAGCATTGCAGATGCTACAAAAAAAGAATTAATTCCATATCTCTCCGGAGTCAAATATCACGACACTAAAATTAATTGGTTATTAGAGATAGCTAAAGAAATTAAAACGGAAGAAAACATTCCGCTCACGATGAACGCCTTAACCTCCTTAAAAGGTATAGGACGTAAATCCGCCAATGTAATTCTAAGAGAAGCGGGTTTAGATGCAGAAGGAATAATCACCGATCTACATGTAATTCGGGTTGCACCCAGAATAGGATTAATTACCGCTACAAAAAACGGACTTAAAGCGGAAAAAGAATTAATGGCTGTTCTACCTAAAGAGAGCTGGAACGAAGCAGGTATGGCTATTTCATTTCTGGGTAGGGAAATTTGCCGTCCAAAACCAAAATGTCCAGAATGTCCAATTTTGAAAGTTTGTCAATATCCATTCAAAAATATCAGATAAAAACAACTAAACTCAATTACTATAAAAAGTATTCCATATAAAGAGAAATCTTTCATAAAAAGAGTCTTAGCTGAGACTCCGAAACAAAAACAATTTGTTTGGTGTATGATTATTTCAGGACGGGACAACTCCAAAACAAAAAATCCCGTTTCTATCGAAACAGGGTTTATAGAATCTGAAACAAGTTCAGGTTAAAGAAAGGCGACGAA
>NZ_JBPYCT010000021.1:0-27978 GCF_051846875.1 Flavobacterium sp. ARAG 55.4
AAATTGTTCAATGCAGAGGACTGAAAAACAAAAACTCAAAACAGCATAAAATGATTCTGAATCTGATGAAAAAAAATTTGTATCAAGTACGCTCTCGTATGAAAAAGAAAAAAACTACAACTTCTTAATCTCAACCATATTATCAGCTCTTTTCTTTAAAAGAGCTGAAAAATTTCGCCCCGCATTTGCTCTTACTTTCGTCAGCAATTACGGGGCGATTATATTGTCCAAGATTTCGAAAATTTAAGTTTATCAAAGTTTCTAAAAAGACTCTAAATTCTAAATCTCAAAAAATAAGGCATATAATATAACTTCAAGCAAAATCTTTGGATAATCACCAGATTACCTGCTTTACTGTAATTTTTTAAAAATGGTTGAACATTAACCGACTCCACAATTTAATCAACTATTTGAACAGGATACTTCTCGGGATTAAAATTTTAGAACTAATAAGGTAAATATATCGTTTGCTTTTGATTACAATACTAGAATTCAACATATAAACAACTGTAAATCAAACAAAAAACACAAAACAACTTACTTAAAATTACACCTATCCGAAAATAACTCTTCAAACAATTTTATTTAAGTATAAATTCTTATTTTTTCACCATTTTTTATGGATATCTTCTATTATTCTTTTTTAATTTTCGCTAAATGGATATCTAAACTTAACTATTATCCACTAACTAATAGATAAAGTATTAATGATTGAGCTAGTCAATTATTTCAACAGGATTATGAAGCTTAACTTCATCTACATCTTCTTTCCCAAACCAGCTGTTCACTTTTAACCTCAACCTTTCAATAATCATATACATAACAGGCACTAATACTAAAGTTAATACTAATGAACTACTCAATCCTCCTATAATTACCCATGCCATAGCATTTTTCACCTCCGCGCCAGCACCTTGCGCCAGTGCTGCTTAAAAAATTTCAAATAAAAATATACCTTTCGGTATATTTTTATTTAACTTTGTCATAATGAAAAAATAAAAAATGTCTAAAGCAGATCAAACCAGAAAATTCATAATAGAGAAAACTGCTCCCATCTTTAATAAGAGAGGTTTTGCCGGGACTTCCCTTTCAGATATTACAACAGCAACGGGACTCACGAAAGGTAGTATATATGGCAATTTTGAAAACAAAGAAGAAGTAGCCCTAGCTGTTTTTAAACACAATACTGCAAAATTGTGGAAGAAAAAAGAAGATTGGATCTCAACTTACACAGATCCAAAATCTAAAATATTGGCACTGGTTGATTTTTATAGAAAAAATTGGAAAGAAATCTTTGAAGATGGCGGTTGCCCGGTCATGAATACAGGAACAGAATCAGACGATGTAATGCCCAAAATGAAAGAGCGTGTTAATTTAACAGTTAAGAACTGGATTAAAAATATTTCTACAATTCTAGAGGAAGGCATTGCACAAAACACATTTAGAGCTGATATCGATACTTCAGAATATGCGCAATTATTCATTATGATAATTGAAGGAGGCATTCTTCTTTCAAAAATTTCAGACAACCCCAAAAGCCTATACCTTGCTATAGAAAGAACTGAAAAAATTATACTTGAAGAAGTGATACTTTAATTTTTTTTATTTAAAAAAAATACCGTTCGGTATAAATTAAAAAGCAAAGAACAAATGACAGCATTAGAACAAATAATTTCTTTCACAGGAAAAGAATTCAAAGAATCCCGTTCTCCATTTATGCACTGGTTTAAACCAATTGTTATAAAAGCAGAAGAAGGTAAACTGGAATTACAATACTCAATTAGAACCGAATGGCTAAATCCTTTAGGAAATTTACATGATGGTATAACTGCTGCAATTATTGACAATACTATTGGAGCCACAGTAATCACATTAAATGACCCTGATTTCTTTTCTACAATAAATACTTCAATAGATTATTTATCTTCAGCAAAGGGAAATGAAAAAATTATAGCAAAAACCCATATAATTAAAGAAGGTAAATTGTTAATTAGCCTTAAATGCGAAATTTGGAACAGCAATAAAACCAGGCTAATTGCCTTAGGAACATCTAACCTTTTTAGAACAGTAGCAAAAATTAAACAATGAAGAGAGTAGTAATAACAGGAATGGGCACTACAAACCCACTAGGAAACAACATAGAAGAATTTTGGAATAATGCTATCAACGGTAAAAGCAGCGCAGGAATCATTACCCGTTTTGATGCATCCAAATTTCGCACTAAGATTGCCTGTGAAATTAAAAATTTTAATCCGGAAACATATCTGGAACGTAATGAAATAAAACGTAGCGATCTCTTTACTCAATATGCTCTTTATAGTGCAACACAGGCAATTGAAGATTCCGGTTTAGATTTAGCACAAATGAATCCTTTTGACACTGGAGTAATCTGGGGTGTAGGTCAAGGAGGTATGGAAACTTTTGAAAGTGAGGTAGAAAACTATGTCACTGGAAACTACATACCTAGATTCAGTCCGTTTTTTTTTCCTAAACTTATTCTAAATATGGCGTCGGGGATGATTTCTATGAAATTTGGCCTGCAAGGTATTAATTACACTACTGTTTCTGCTTGCGCCACCGCCAACACAGCAATGATGGATGCCTTTAACTATATCCGTATGGGAAAAGCAAAAGTGTTTATTACAGGTGGTTCTGAGGCACCTTTAACTGCAGCATCAATAGGTGGTTTTTGTGCAATAAAAGCCATGTCTGCCAGAAACCATGATCCTCTTTCAGCCAGCCGTCCATTTGATAGAGAGCGTGACGGCTTTGTTATGGGAGAAGGCGCCGGTGCTCTGGTCCTTGAAGAATTTGAACATGCTAAAAAAAGAGGTGCAAAAATTTATGCAGAATTGGCTGGCGCTTCTATGACTGCCGACGCCTATCATATGACTTCTCCTCATCCTGAGGGATTAGGAGCTGCTAAAGCAATGCAACTTGCTTTACACGAGGCACGACTTAATACACACGACTTGGATTATTTGAATTTACATGCAACTTCAACACCTGTGGGAGATATTGCAGAACTAAATGCGGTAAACAAAACATTCAGCGGATCAGATAATTTATGGGTGAGTTCTTCCAAATCGATGACAGGACACTTACTTGGTGCTGCCGGAGCTATTGAAGCCATACTTTCAATAAAGTCAATAAACGAACAAATTATTCCGCCAACCATAAATCTTGATAATCCAGACGACGCGATACCATCCGGAATACAAATAGTATCAAATCTGCCAATGCAGAAAAAAATAAATACAGCTATGAGCAATGCCTTCGGATTTGGGGGACATAACTCAACAATTGTTTTTCGTAAAATATAAACTTAAAAAGGTCAAAAAGAAATTATCATCAATATAACCTCGTTAAAAAAAATAATCAATCCCAACAACTAAATGAATTTCAGTTGTTGGGATTGATTATTAAAAACATCAGAAAACATCCAAAATTTAGCTTGATTAAATACTTAATAAAATCATTTTTTTACTATTTATTATCAGCTATGATTTTTCTTTTATTCCGTCAAAAACCATTCTGGAAACCTCACCAGCGCATTTAGTTTGAATATGAGTGTCATCTTTTAGTCCTTCCGGTTAAGCCTCATATTTACCAGCTGGAAAATTCATAAAATAATTTTCAGTTGACAGAACCTGTCCATTTTTTATGAAACAATTCGTATCTCCAAAAAATATATTATTAAAATTAAAGATAAAAAACACATACTTATTAGTAGAAAAAGAATTTGACATACGACAGAAAAAATATTAATTTCCCCAATAATTACAGCAGCCTATTTCCCTAAGTTATCCAAGAACATTGATAGAGATGGAAGGTATTCGATTTTAATCCTATCAACTCCGCATAAACTTGTAATTTTACAGACTTTATTACTAATACTAGTAAGATCAGTTACTTGTGTTTTTAATTTTCAAACTAGCAACTTGAATGATTCAATTATTTGCACTGGATTACAATTTTCTACCAAAACACAGAATATAAGGCTACTAATATTCCGCATATAATCATTGCTCCTACTGCAAAGCCTTTGCTAACATTAAACATTTTACTATCAATTTCTAAACCTTTGGCTTTAGATCCATTTTTTTCATCTATTAGACTTATCAAAATCATGAGTAATACACAGATTACGAATACGAATCCCATCCTGTCCAAAAATGGAATTTCATAAACCATAGATTTATCCTCTTGCTCTACTAATGTTGCAAAACCACTACTACTTAAAAATTCCAAATTCATAATATTAGGTAGGAATTTAAAAATTACTGAAAGCACAAAACCTCCAATAGTCGCAAACATAGCAGCATTGGAACTTGTTTTTTTCCAGAAGAAGCCTAAAATAAACATGGCAAAAATTCCAGGACTTACAAATCCGGTATATTCCTGAATAAATTCAAAACCTCCTTTTTTATCTATCCCTAACATTGGCGCTATTAGCACCGCAATAAACATTGATACTAAAACTGTTAATTTACCAATCTGAACCAATTTCTTTTCGGTAGCATCTACATTTAATTTGTTTTTATAGATATCCAATGTAAAAATGGTTGAAATACTATTCACTTTACCAGCTAATGAAGCGACAACTGCTGCAGTTAAGGCTGCAAAAGACAATCCCTTTAAACCTACTGGTAATAAGTTTAATAATACAGGATAAGATCTGTCTGGATTCATTACTCCATCAGGACCTAACATTTCTGTTTGCAAACCTCCTTTTGAATAAATTACAAAAGCAGCGATACCCGGCAATACTACAATAACAGGCATTAATAATTTTAAAAAGGCTGCAAATAAAATTCCGCTTCGGGCCGTTTTCAAATCCGCCCCTAAAGCTCTTTGTGTGATGTACTGATTGCATCCCCAATAATTTAGATTTACAATCCACATTCCTCCTAACAGCACAGTCAATCCTGGCAAACTAGGAAAATTAGGATTGTCTTTTTTGAAAATCATATGAAAATGATCTCCAGATTGATTCATCATATAATTGAAACCTTGAACTACTCCGCTTTGTCCGTTTAGTTCAGCAACCTTGTCTAAGGCTAAATAGGTGGTAACTAATCCTCCAAAAATTAGGAACACTACCTGAACCACATCGGTATATCCAATTACTTTCATCCCTCCTAAAGCAATAACAATAGCAAAAAAAGCGAGCCCATACATGCAAAGAGTAAGATCGATACCCGAAATACCATTAATGGCCAATGCCCCCAAATAAAGTATAGACGTTAAATTCACAATAACATAGAGTAACAACCAAAACACAGCCATAATCATAGCTACATTTTCATTGTATCTTTCACTTAAAAACTGAGGCATAGTATAAATTTTATTCTTTAAATAAACAGGGATAAAAAATACCGCTACAATAATTAATGTGAGTGCTGCCATCCATTCATAAGTAGCAATGGCTAAACCCATTTTAAAACCATTACCTGACATGGCTATAAATTGCTCCGAAGAAATATTGGAAGCAATCAAGGAAGTACCTATAGCCCACCAAGTCAAAGATCCTTCTGCCAAAAAGTAATCATGAGACGCCGAAATTAATTGTGTTTTTTTACGTATATATACTGAATAACCATATCCCGCTACAATAAAAAAGTAAACAAGAAATACCATGTAATCGGCTAATTGAAGTGAATTCATAAAATTGTTGTATTAAATTATTTTAATTGTTAATGATTTGTTTTTTTTGATAAAAAAAGGTATCAGCAATAGTATTTACTGATACCTTTCCGGAACTTTTAGTTGATAATATTACTAAACTTAATTAGTGAGTTATGTATACCGACGTTAAGGCACAAGTAGTTCATACTTCGGAATCATGCTTTTCAAAATAGCGCATTTTATTCAAACAGAACCATGTGTGTTTTTACGACTCTTTCTTTTGAGTTCACTCTCTTAGCGGTATATTCTACACCCTCATACATTTTTACATTTCCGGTATATTCCATTGTAAATTCAACATTATCCTGAGTTGCTGTTAGAACTCCGTTTGAAAATGTACTAGCTGTACCTTTACCGGAAAAATTCACTTGGTATTGCTTTCCGTTTTCAGTTACTGTAAAAACACCTTCAGTGGGTTTTATACTTAGACCATTGGCAACACGCAAGCCTTTATCGGTTGAGGTAATATTAATTCCTAACAACGATTCGCCCCAAGGTGTATATGTAAAAGGTGCTGCTGAGGAATAATCTCCCAACATATAGTCTCCCTTTGTCAGTTTCTTATCCTGAGAAGAAAACAATTCAAAATAAACTACTGCAGCATCAGTATTGTTTCCCGAAAGCGTTTCGGAACGGGCTGAAAAATCAGTATTATAGGAATTTCCTTTTTTGCCATAACTTTCCAAATAAGCCTGAGAAAGTGTAACAGTTTTATCGCCTATGGTTAATGAGCCTTCGTTTTTTGCACTTTGAGATTCATCAGTATCATTAGAACAAGCGAAGAAAAAACAAACAAAAACCAGCGAAAATAATTTGACTATAGTATTCATAATTATTACATTTTTTAATAATAGTTATTTTAAAATAACAGGAGGCAAAGTCTAAAAGTTTCGCCTCCTTATTTTAAACTTATTTAATGATAATTTTTGCGGTCATACCTGATTTTGAACTTTGGATTAAATAATAACCCGCAGGTAAATCACTAACTGAAATTTCAGTTTCAGAGTTAGTTGTATTTATTTGTTTTACAACAAGACCTGTTACAGAAACAACATTCACGGTATCATTCTCAACTGATGATTTTAAGGTTACACTATGCTTAGCCACGGTTGGGAAAGCATAAAATTCCTGTAATTTTTTCCAACGAGCATAAACTGACACATTCTCTGTCTGATTAACATCAAAGCCTGTAATTTCAAATAAATAATCAGCATCAGCAAACCATCCCATAAAACGATAACCTCTACATTGAGGAGCTAGTAACTGATACGCCGTTCCAATTTCTATTGTTTTTAAATTAGAATTAATTACCAATTTAGGTAAGTTCATATATGAAACGGAATAAGTTGTTGGTGTTGTAACAATTGGTTTATTATTACCTCCATCACCCCAAAATGCGTAGAATGTCAAAGCTCCTTTTGATGTTGCTGAGATTGACTGTATCACAGCTGGTACAGTTGCGGAATTAGACCATCCAAAGAATGTATAGCCTTCTAATGCCGGTGTTGGTAATAGTGTTACACCACCTTCTCTGTATTCCTCCGGAGCTACTGTTGTCATTGTTTGTCCGTCAATCGCATTAATATACGTAATTGGTGAAAAAGTTGCAGTTGTTTTTAACCATCTTGGATCTCCTAAAACCCCGGCAGTTAATGAAGCCGTTGCCAAAGGTGAATTGGCAGAGAAACTAAAGTCGCCTGCTGTTGGATTTGGAAATAACAGTGTTGTAAGACCTAAACCGTTTACTGTTTTTATGTTCGTTTCTGAAGTAGTAACCGTTCCCTTTACTAATTGAGAAGTTACTCCGTCATTTAAATTATTATCTAAAACAGCTCCTCCAGCTCCACTAGTATGATTTGAATACAACAAGTAAGTTGTCTTTGGATTTTCGAGCTTTTGCTGCATAATATTGTTTTTAAAACTATAAGATGAAGCAATAGCGTATGGATTATTTATATAAACTAATGCATTATTATCCTGACTACCTACATTGTAAATCGTATTACTTTCTACCACCACATTAATCACCTGAGCAGTATCAGAACTATTTTGCAGGGCAATGAAATTATTCGCTTTATCAAAATTATAAATTGTCGCATTTTTCACTGTAATTGCTTTTACAAGATGCGCATCCGGCTGGATAAAATTAGCTCCAATAACCGTAGATCCGTCAATAATACAATTATCAATAGTTATAGCATCGATACTGTTTTCACTATTTCCTTCGGTTAACAAAAAACTTTGCTTCACTCCTTTGATTGTCGCATTTTTGATTTCCAAAGAAGACAAACTGGCTCCATTTTTTAATTGAATAAAATTCGAATTTCCATTATTTAAATCAATAGCTACACTATCAAAACTAAATCCTGAAGTTGCAATAGCAGCATTATCAGTATAGAAAGAAGTAGCTAATACAGGCTTAGCATCTCCGTCAGGTACAAAACGATATTTATTATTAGTTATAGCCAATGGATTTGTCGAAGTATAAGTCCCTGCTGCCATAATAAATTTACTACCATCTTCGGCTTTATTGTATTTTTCAACAAAATTCTCCGGATTAACATAAATATCTAAACTCCCGTTTTGACTATCTGTGATGCGTTTTACAAGACCATATAAGTACACCTCAACATTGGTATATAAACCGTCAACAGTAGTCATATTACCATCAATCGGATTATTAGGATTTAAGCCGTTTTCGTTCTCCCAGGTATCCGGCATACCGTCTCCGTCAGTATCAACTGGAGCATCGGCTGTAGGCAATACTGGCCATCCACCTGCTGCTGATGGAGTATCGATATAACCATTAGTACTGCCGTTACCCCCATTCATAATAGTTGCTGTACCGGAACGAGTATCATTTACAGCACGTATATCTACGGCATCGCGATACAAACTAGCTCCTACATATTCTAAAACTAATTCATAAGCTTTAGTAGCGCTGTGTGTGGTAACTTCACCCGGGTTATGTGGTGTCTCAATTTTCACTTCCGCTTTATCAGCATCACTTACCGGCAATTGACTACCATGAAACTGATTATATACTCCATAAGTCCAGTTGTCCTGAGTAGCTCTTGCAGAGCCCACTACATAATTTCCATCCACGTAATATTTTCCCCAAATACCATACAAAGGAGAAGTGGTATCTAAACTTCTTCCGGTAGACAAAATACGCTCCATAGTAGAACTGGAGGTTCCAGGTCCTGGTTTCCAGTAGTTGTTTACTAAATTGACATTCATGGCATCTCCGCCATAGCAGCTGTTTCCTCCCCAATTGTATATCACATTGTTACGAATGTCTACTAAATCAGTTAAAGCAAATGGATCGTTAGCATATTCCCCTAATCTTGGATTACGGCTATCGTGATGTGCTAACAAGTTGTGATGGAAAGAAGCATTTTTACCTCCCCATACACCACCATAACCATGACCACCTTTAGCATGAACCGAATTTCTCAGACTCTCAGAAATCGCACACCATTGAAGTGTGAAATTTTCATTTTGATAAAAAGAAACACATTCATCCGTTGACCAGCTCATCGAACAGTGATCTACTATAATATTTTTTTGAAAACGTCCTCCTAAAGCATCATTTTCTACGTCATGCGTATCCCCCATTCTAAAACGTAAATAACGAAGAATTACATTATTACCTCTTACCTTAACGTTATAATCCTGCAACGTAATACCTCCACCGGGAGCAGATTGGCCAGCAATGGTAATATTATCTGTAATATTCAATTCACTTTGTAACTTAATGTTACCAGAGACTTTAAACAAGACAATTCTAGGACCACTTTGATTAATAGCATCACGCAAAGAACCTGGACCAGAATCATTTAAATTGGTTACATAAATTACTTTACCGCCGCGACCTCCGGTTACATATTTACCATGTCCCTCGGCACCAGGGAAAGCAGGAACTCCAGTTGAGCTACCTCCTCCACCAGTATTACTACTGCTTACATCAATCTTACCAAAACCTGTAAAAATTTGTGGATGGGTTGTACTGTCATAGGAACCTTCAGCTAATTCAACACCATTAAGGGTAAATGTTTTAACCTTAACAATCGTATTTAAAACAGCTTTTCCTGTCTCTGTAAAATTAATCTTCAGGTTATCTCCCGCAGCCTGCTCATGGCTAAAAATAACCTGATTATCCTGACCTACGTTAATAGTTCCGGAACCAAAAGCATTAGCTGAAGATCCTTCTAATACATTGATATAATTAAGCCCATCATATTTGGTACTTTTCTGTGTTAAATCCCAAGTACCATTAAACGCTGTATTATCTCCTTTTAAAAGTAATACCCCTGTATTTACTACACTACCCTGACCTATATTGAATGGAATTATATTTCCGTTGCCTGAAATTGGTCCTAATAATGTCATTGTAGTTTGATCAGCAATAGAAGATTGCATCTCAAATTTCACATTCCCTGAAATTACCAGTGGTGCTTCCAGTGACATTCCGGCACCGCCTGTATAATAATACATACCAGTACCGTCCTTTAGGATTAAGCTTCCTGTTGCTTTATGAGCACCTCTCAAACGTAATTTTCCGCTGCCTGAAAAAGTAAGATCAGCAGGAAAAACAGTAGCAGTTGTTTCAATTTCCTTAGTCACGGAAACTTGCTTACCCGCTTCAGGCATTGTAGCCGGATCAAAATTGGTAGCTACATCCCAACTTTTGTTTGTAGCTCCAGTGAATACATAATCAAAATTTGTTGGAGGAACTACCGAATCAGGCTGATTATTTCCATTTTCACCCCAAAATGCATAATATATCTGATTTCCTGTAGCAGTAGTTGCTACTACAGTAATTGTATTAGGCGTAGTAGCTGAAGCTGACCATCCGTAAAATGTATAACCTTCCAAAGTTGGTGTAGGTAATGTTACTGCTGTACCTTCTGTATAAGTCACAGGAGTTAAATTAGCTATAGCTACATTTCCAATTGAATTCATATAAGAAATGGAAGAAGTTACTACTCCCCCAATTGTTAATTTACTTAAAGGACTCAAACCACCATAGGCATTGGCTGCCTGAACAGTATATTCATGAGAACCTGAAAGCACTTCTACATCTATGTAGGTGGCATCTGTAGTAATGGCTAAAAATTTTCCATCTTTACATACTACATAACAAATAGCATATTGATTAGCATCCCAGGAAAGGGTATTATTTTGCCCCATTGCTAAATTAGCCGGAGCAGCAATTTGCTCCACAATTTCCAATGGATTCCATTTATCGGTACCACTTAAAACATTTTCAATGGTATAAGCGTCTGCTTGTTCTTTGGTCAATACCGGATTGTAATTTCCAGTTGTTGGCACACCATTTACGGTAAACACATTGGTTCTATTGTCTGTATTTACTTTTACACCACTACCATTCACACTATTGTATTCGGCAAAAAGAGCTGGTACAGTTCCCATACTTGCCCAACCTACTGCATTTGGTTCTACCAACATTTTGGTATTCAAATAAACCGCTCTTGGTGAATTTTGCCAAGGACGTCCTAAATAATAACTTGCAGTTGCAGAAATCGTACAATTATTGAAAATATAACCATTCTGTACATTAGCATCATGGTTTGGTGCCACAATATAACCTGGAGCTACTGAAACCAAATTACATTGCTCGTACCAATGGGTTCCTCCTCCACAGATAAAATCAACATCTCCTTCAATAGTTGATTTGTAATAAAAGGTTCTGTTTCCTCCTGTTACCTCTGTATCCTGTTTACTTCTTAAACGAACGCCATTATACACATTACGGTCACCGGCAGGATTCAAAGCAGGACGTTGACCCGATGTAGTTACACCGTCTTTATGTTCCACAGTTACATTTTCCATATATAAGTCATTGGCCTCAATAGCCAAAACCGCATTCTTAATCCCCCATCCTGGATTACCTTGAAGGATAACACCATCTTTAGATTGAGCAATCAAAGAGACATTATTTTTTCCAGCAGGAAGCGTTAACAATACTGATTGTGGATTGGTTCCATCACCACCTAAATTGTATGTCCCATTCGTAATAAACACCAGGTATCTAGTTGCCGAATTACTTGGAACTTTATTAAAAGCTTCAGCAATTGTTTTTACATATTTTCCTGAAGCCACCTGTTCATCGGAAGCATTAGCATCAACAATTAAGTCAAAATCGCGCTTAGCAGGTATTGGTTTCTGAATGGTTGTAAATGTAAGATTTAAAGCTGCCGCACTATTACCTGATAAATCCTTTACATAACCTTCAGGTAAACTAAAAACATATTGTTTATTATATTCTAAGCCAAAATAACTAAATTTTACTGTCTTGTTTACAAATTCAGCAGTCAGATTTTTTCCGTTTAATGTTGCCTGACCGGCACCAAATTCAACTGATTCATCATAATTTAAAATAATTGTTCCACTAGCACTTGCTGTTGTAGCACCTTCAGTAGGAATAGTGGATTGTAATATTGGCGCAGTATTATCCACTACTAAAACCTCATCGGCTTTTACCATTACATTTGACAATACCGTTGCGGTAACATCAGTTGCACTACCGTGAGTTGGTCCATTCACATTAGGGAACCATCTCAGATAAATTTTTTCTTTACCCTCAGCTTCTGCAGGAAGCACACCTCCAATGGATGTAATAGAACTAGAATTGATAGTTGTCAAACTGGAAACATTGATGAAATTAACCCCATCTAGAGAGTATTGGAAAGTCCATTCGTCACATCCGTAATAATAGCCTATTAAACCCGAAGACACATTGATATTCTTATAACCTACCGTAGATAATGTAGTCATAAAATAAAAAAATTGTCCTCTGTCTGTATTCCATACACCTACACCATTTAAGCCTCCTCTGTTGATAAGTCGAATATTTTGCGCCAGCGAATTATCAGAAACGTGATATCCAAATAATTGAGGCCTGTTTTCTACGTTAGAATACAATTCCGCAACCCTAGGATTAGCATACTGTTCATTTTTAAATGTCCACCCTGCAATAAAAGACACATTGGCATAATTAGCTGTAACATTAGTATTCGCATTGATTGTTACCACTTTGCTCAAAGCAGTGGAGCCATCCTCCCAATTACTGAATTTTATAACCTCATTTTCAACTGCTGTTATGGTCACATCAGTTCCTTTTTCATAAATAGAAAAAGCACCATCTTTTCCTGCAGGACTTACGGTATAATCACCTAATCCGTAAGCTCCTGCTGCATTTACAGTTAATGTAAATGTTTCTAATGTCTCATATTCGGCTACTAAAGTAGTGTTAGCCGTTATAGTAAATGTATATGGATTGGCTGTAGAAACCGTAGTTCCATCACCATCAGTCCATTTCGTAAATTTATAACCAAAGTTCTTATTGGCTGTCAGCGTTACTTCAGTACCCTGATTAATTTGCGAACCTGCCGGATTAGCGGCGATTGTACCTGCAGCAGCCGGACTCAATGAAGTGGTTAAAGTATAAAGTACCGCATTAGGGTCATTTGTTACTTTTTCAAAATAATCTACATTAAATAAATACCCTGTATTTGTTGGGTGTTTAAAAACAAGATAAAAATCGTGGGTACCGGTCGTAGAAGTGATATTGGTTGAAAAAATCTTATAATCTGACCAACCTGTACTTCCGGACACCGTAGCTGTTCCTAGTAAGGTTCCGTCAACGGCATCCAATCTAAACTCGATTGTTCCTCCTGTAGCTCCTGCCGCTTTTACATCAAAACGAGTATCATATTGATTAAACACATGCCCGGTAAATTTAATCCAGGTGTTATTTTTGACATATCCTACATTTCCAGTTCCGGAAAGTGTCGAATTGGTTTCGGCTCTCGCACCAGAAGCCTCATTGAATGTCTCGGCTTCTATCCGCTGAATTGTTTCTGAATACCCTATTACTGAAAAAAGCAGCAGTAACAGGGAAATAAAGTATTTTTTTTTCATTTTTTGGTTTCTTTTGGTTATCTGGTTTTCATTTCCTCCGTAAACGAAAATCTTATTCATTTAAAATCTGTGTCGGAGGTCGGTAATTCGTTTTAAAAATTCTTTTGTTTCATACTTTTTCGTTTTTAAGGTTACTATTTTTTAATTTATAATATTACAAATCCCAATATATACTGCTATTGGATTATTTTAATCTGATTTTTAATCGTTTCAGAAACTTTAATTTCCTAAAAATCAATTTCATTACCCTCAATATTCAGGCAAATCGATTGGGTTAAACTACCTCCAGTAATAAATAACTGTTTTTGAGCTGAAGATTTATAACTGTTAAATCGAATATTCTGGTTGTTAACCATTTTAACCAAAAAAATTTTGTTTGGCAAGGTTGAAATCAACAGGGTCAAATTCAATTTGAATGGCGTAATTGATTTGTATTCCCACTTTTGATAGCGCAAACACATTCTTAACAAATTTGCACCAATTTTTTATACCATAAATACCGGCTCTGAGCACGTCCCCAAACACGCGAAGAACTGCCGGTGGTTTTATTGTCTCAAAATTGAACCATTAAATTCAATACCGTTTTAAGATGAAACATCTGCTTTTGATTTAATTCCACTTGAAAAATGGCATCATTTATGATCCACCTTCATTTTTAGATTTTACAAATAATACGTTCTAAAAATAAACAGGAATAAAGAAGTACCCTAAAAGGATACTTCTTAACCTATTTCAATTTAGAATTTGTTTATAGTTACGGAAGCCATCTCGTATCGCCAACTCTATTCGTTACAATTGGAGAATTCGAATCTTTAATCATTAAATTTCCTTGAGTAGGATTCACAAATAAATCCTGTGCACTAATACCTAATTCAGTTCCCTGAATTGCCGAAGCTCCAAGTAAATAATCAGTAGTTGTATAATTATTACCAAAAGTCGCTGTGGTATTAGCAGCAATAGCCTGAATTACTTTACCACTAGCAGAAGCTAATAACACATTCTTGAATATTAATGTAGAACCTACCGCTGCAGGAATATTAATCAATGACCGATTATACGCATAGTCATAAACTGTTATGTTTTGATATTCCAAATGAATTGGATATGCTGAAGAACCATAATCAAATAAATTTTTAAAATTTCGATTTTTATCTGTCGTTCCATAATAATCTCGCATGAATGTACAATTGGAGAACACGGCACTTTTAATATTATCAGCTCCACCTGAACCACAAACAAAAGTACCATAAGGTCCTGTGTGTCCTCCTACTTCATCGAGTGTAGTATAGCTCATATCAAAACTTCCAATCTCTTTGTACTTACCACTTCCCTGATGTCTCCAGAAGCCTCTTTTGAAATAATTAAATACACAATTGTAAATAGAAATTTCCCCTACAGTCCATGAATTACCACTATTGAAGAAATAACTGGCATCAATAGTTTGATAGAAACGAATATTTTCAAATGATAAAGAAGAAATATAGGAACCTTCGGCAATGTTCCAGTTTCCATTCATTTCAATTTGTGGACGCTCTCCCTGAGTTCCTCCAATCAATTTAAATCCTTTCACAATTGTAAATGGTGTAATTTTAAATAAGGAACCTGCTTCCAGAAAATATTCGGTACCTTCCGGAATATCGGGATTTTCATTATTTTCTCTTAGTAAAGCATCCAAATCCATTCCATTAGTAACCAAAATTGTTTCAGCAGAAGGACCTGCAGTACGGAAAGTTACCTGATTGTATGGTTTATCATAACGTCTTAGCTTATTGTTGTCAAAAACATTCAAATTATATAAGGTATTTTTTTCCAAACCAGTTAAAGTAGCTTCTCCATTTAAAATTTCTTCAGCGGTCAGATAACGACCTACTGCAGGTACATCCTTATTCAAGGCAGGTTCTACAGAAATACTATCTACCGGATTTTGAGCATCAATAATCCAGCTAACCTTTACTTCATTTTCACCAATATTAATTTTTTCTACCTTATTAAGGATTGCAGCAAAAGGAGGACGCTCTTCTGTTAAAGCACTGGTGTAAGCCCATTGCGAATTATGAGCAGTATTGACATGATTGGCTCTTAATCTAATATAAAACTGTGTTTTATATGGAATGTCATCCATAAAAATCTGCGTATCAGTTACCGTAAATGATTTATACAAACTTTTATAATAATTATCCGTATGTAATTCTACCGTATAAGAATCGGCATCATTTACTTTGTACCAGACTAAAGCAATAGAATTGCTTTCTACCAAAGGAGCAGCTAGTACAAACTTTGGTTGAAATAAATCGTCTTGTCTGTTATAAATCAAATTGTCAGCCTGACAAGATTTTAACAACACCCCCATTAGCAATACGCTAATGAAGGATAAAATTTTAGTTGCTATTTTTGAATTTTTCATGATAGAATCAATTTAATAGTTAAAACCATAATAATTTTGGATAGCTCCACGATGGTCTGTAATTACCTTGGAAGGATACGGACATAAATATCTTAGTGGATCATTTGGAGCAACCGAAGAAGCATTATTAAAATTGATAAAACCTCTAAAACTCCATTTGATATCATTCCTTGGTTCATAAGAAGCGGTTTCATTATTAAGTGAATACCAGCTTGTAGCAAACACTTGTTCGGTATAACCCGCAGGTCGGGCATTGAGAATTTCATCAATTCCCTGGATATCTAAAATGGTTCTTGAGGTATTGTTTGGATCGGTTATGTCTTTCCAGTAGACACTTCCCGGTACCTGATCGATTCCCGGAACAAATGCCCCATTGGCTACTTTACCCCAATTCAGTAATTTGTAGTACTGATTGTAAATTACTTCTCCAAATTTATTCCAGCGAGCCAAATCAAATTTACGTTTGCTCTCCCCTCCAAACTCCCAGGCACGTTCGTCCATAATAGCCTGAAAGAAACTTTCTTTAGTAGTTTTGGAATTCACATAATCTTCTACTTTCTCCCCCCAGTTTGCTTCTGCAAAAGCTCTTCTTCTTACACGTTTTAAACATTCCTGTGCATCATTACGAGGTCCAAATCGCTCATTTACTGCTTCTGCATACATCAATAAAACATCAGCAAAACGCATCCATGGAAAATTGACACCTGTACCACTACTACTTGTACTTCCAAGAGGATCATTCATATACAACTTTGACCATTTAGCAACAGCCAAACGAGCCAAATCCAAACGAATTACTTGATTTAGATTCTCATTATAAGAAAAAGGTGCACAAGTCATATCACGTCTCACATCTTGTTTGTCAAACGAGTATAAATAGGTTCCACACAAACTTAAATTTCCGGAAGCACCTCCATATGGATGATTTCCCTCGGTAATTGGGATACCTAAATAATAAGCATATTGACCAGCAGAATTTTTCAATAACGGCAACGAAAACATTACATCATCATCAATCGGTGTTTCCCAATTATTTTGTTTCACCCAAAAATCACGGAAACTTAATTTTAAATCATGATGCTGTTCTTCGATAACTTTTCCTAAATAAGTAATCGCAGTATCATAATACATTTCATAATTATCTCCTCTTACCATTTGCCCAACACTAGCCGGATTATTGGTATCAGGTCGTAAAGTCCATCCGCCACGAGTCAGTGCCAATAGCCCAATTAATCCCTGGTTAAAACTTCTTGAAGCGCGTTCTACACCATAATCTAATTGATTAGCATATTGCATCAATGGCTCCACCGATTTTAAATCGTTAATTAAAAACTCAAGAATTTCATTTCTATCTGTAACTCCTACATAAAAATCCTCATCTCCAGTAGAAGATTTAGTTCTAAAAACAACATCTCCCCAAATACGGATCATATCTAAATAAACCATGGCTCGAATTGTTTTCACTTCTCCATAAAGTTGAGTCACAGCTGACGGAGTTTCCTTGCTGGCTGACTTATAAAGATCGGATTGCTCAATTCCTTGAATCACATCATTGGAAAGATTAATAATTCGATACATGGCATTCCATGTAGAATTTAAGGTCGTCCAATAAGGCTTTGGCTCATAGCAGGCCAGATCGGAACCATTAACATTTACCGTATTTGTGGATACCCCAGCCATTTCAACATCTGTATTCATATTGAACACAAAAGCCAAACGGTTTGAATAAGCATCATCCGTTAGCATGAGAGTATAAACTCCGGCAACTGCCGATTGCATATCTTTCTCTGTTTTAAAAACTTCTGCTCCGGTAAAGCCAGTGTCTGGTTGCACATCCAAATAATTTTCACAAGCAGTAAAAAGCATTGCAAAACTTAACAGAATACTATATAATATCTTTTTGTTCATCTTTTTATAATTTAATTTCATTAAAATGATAACTGCGCGCCAAAAGTGTAATTTCTTGTTCTTGGATAGGCATTATAATCGATATTAGGTGTTAAACCGGTTTCTAAATTAACTTCCGGATCATACCCTGAATAATTAGTCCAAACAAATAAATTGGAACCTGTTGCGTAAAAGCGAGCTCGGCTAATTCCGATTTTCTTGGTCAAATTTTGAGGTATTGTATAACCTAATGTAAGCGTGTTTAATCGTAAAAAAGTACCTTTTTCAATAGCATAAGACATGGCAATAGGACGACCAATAGAAGTTGGGTTCCACATAGTAGCGTTTTCATTAAACTTGGCTAAAACTTCCGGTTGGTAACGAATTTCATTCCCCATATCGTCATAGTTTCTCCAACGTTTATCTAATCCGACTTCCATTCCTAAATTGTTTTGGTTGTTTTGATACCAGGATGTCATCATAATTTTATTAGCGTTATACACATCGAAACCTACTATAAAATTGAAAAAAGTTGAAAAATCGAAGTTTTTATATGTAGCGTTCAAACCAAAACCTCCGGAATATTTTGGATTTGTATTTCCAATAACTTTTCTGTCCTGATCCCCAATTACGAAAGTATTAGGGTCAGTTAAATCTATAGGCGTTAATTTTTTGAACTTAGCATTACCCGGACGTGGATCTCCAGAAAGGTTTTTAGAGTTCACTACTCCTTCTTTTAATTTCCAAATTCTGGTTAAAGGATCGAATGATTCAAAATCATCCATAGTATAGAAACCATCATTTACAAAACCATAAATTAAACCTTTTTGTCCACCTACATAAGCACGGTAATCATCGTCATTTAACAATTGGGTTCCTGCCCATCCCGAACTTAAAATCCATTCTTCTTCTCCACTGGCTAATTTGTCAATTTTGTTTTTGTTAAAACCAATATTAAAATTCACATCCAATTGAAAATCTTTCTTCTGAATTACATTAGCATTTACGGCAAACTCTAATCCTTTGTTTGATGTTTGACCCACATTTTTCATGATTTTTGTAAATCCTGAAGCTCCCGGAATATCAGAAGGAACCAATAAATCTCTTACTGTATTTTTATAAAATTCGATATTACCTGTAATACGTTCTTTAAAAAATCCAAAATCAAAACCTAAGTTTCTAGTATAAGTTGTTTCCCATTTTACATCCGGATTATTTAAGAAATTAGTATTGTAAAAGTTGTAGTAGTAATGATTCTCTTCCCCCCAACCAACAGAACGATCACGGGACACTCCATAATATTTCGCATATAAATCTCCATTAATTCTATCATTCCCGGAAACCCCATAACTCAAACGAACTTTTAAATTGGAAATCACTTTACTGTCTTTCAAAAAGTCTTCATTAGAAACTCTCCAACCTAAAGCAGCAGCAGGGAAAACTCCCCATCGATTACCTGGACCAAACTTGGTTGAACCATCTGTACGAGCGGTAAAAGTGGCTAAGTATTTATCATCATAACCATAATTTACACGACCAAAAAATGAGGATATACGATTTGGAGATCCAGCCGAAGAACCATTTTCATAAGGAGTTCCTAAAGCCAGATTATCCAAAGCTTTGGCTCCTGAAATGTCTTCAGGGAAATAACGGCTACGGTAATATTTACCATAACTTTCCTGATTTTTCATCTCCTGCCCTACCATAAATTGAAAATCATGAACGTCTTTCCATTTATAATTATAATTTAAAACATTACTTAGTTGCCATCTTGGGCTTTGAGACATCGACCAATAAGTAACCGGCTGATTATTATTGGCATTGGCTGTACCAGTATCTGTACCCCAAAAACGACCGTCTTCACTGTATTTGTATTCATACCCAAACATACTACGAAGACTCAAGCCATTAATAATATTCCAAGTTAAAGCTCCTGTAGTATTAAATGTACGTGTGTTGCGCTTACGATAATTTTTCTCTGCTTCCTCTTTAGGATTAAAACGCACTGTAGGCTGATATTCTTCAGGGTCAAAATAGGTATCATCCTCTGGTAAAGTCATATACTCTTCTAAACCAAGAGTTGGTGCCTGACGTAAAGTATTTAGTAAACTAACTCCTTCCGTACCTGAACCATCAATCGTTTGATTGATTAAACGGGTTTGAAACTCAAAAGTAAATTTATCAGATAGTTTAGTAGTCATCATAAAGTTCAAATTGGTTTGTCGCATTCCACTACCAATTAATACTCCCGGTTGATCCTGATTCACAAGCGCAAATTTATATTTAGTACTCTCGCTTCCTCCTAGTAAACTTAAATCGGTATATTTTGCCACAGGATTGCTTCCAAAAATTTCATCCTGCCAGTCAATTCCTTTGTTTCCCTGATAAATGTATAATTCATTAGCACGACCGTAACGATTAAAGAAAGCTGTTGGATTAGAATTTCGTTGACGCTCATATTCATATTGCATCATTACAAATTCATAGGGATCCATCACATCCAAACGATTTGCTAAAGTTTTAATTTGCATGTAACTATTCACATTTACTGAAATTCTCCCTGCTTTTGGTTTCTTGGTTGTTACCAATACTACTCCGTTAGCTCCACGGGCACCATAAATAGCTGTTGATGCAGCATCTTTCAATACCTCAACAGATTCTATGTCTGTAGGAGGAATATCATTCAGGTTAGCTACCTCAAATCCATCTACTAAAATTAATGGTGAATTATCCTGAGTAACAGAACCTCCTCCACGAATACGAATCATGATTTCGGCACCTGGCGAACCATCCGCTGAAGTTACCTGAACTCCAGGTAACTTTCCCACTAAGGCTTCTGCAACAGAAGCTGTAGGAACTTTAGCCAATTCAGAACCTTTAATACTGGAAATGGCTCCGGTAAGATTTCCTCTTTTTTGTGTTCCATAACCAATTACAACTATCTCATTTAATTCGCTGGTAGATTCTTTCAATTGAATATCTATTCCTGAGGTACGTCCTTTCAAAGGTACTGTAACATCATTCATCCCTATGAATCTAACTAACAAAACTGCAGTTTTTGGATCATTTACCTTTACCGTAAATTTTCCATCTATATCAGTAGTTGTATTGGTATTTTGATCTACTACAATAACTGTGGCAGAAGGTATCGATCCTGTTTGGTCTCTTACAACTCCTGTTACAGTTACTTTTTCCTGAGCATAACTATTAAATGCAAAAAGCAAAACAGCTAAAACACTCACGATATGTTTTTTTATCGTCATAACTACAATATTTTATTTAAAGTTATTTTTAAGTCTGTTTATTATTTCTGATTGATATTCTTTGCTGTCGTATAGACTTCTCCATTTACAGTTACCTCATAGTTTTCTATAATTGGAGTATCCACATCATTCAGATTAAAATTAATTTGGGTGACACCATTAGCAACAATTGGGAAAGAACCTGATATTTCTTTAGTTTGTACAACTTCCATATTGTCATTCATAAACTCTAAATGAACGCGAACTTCATTAACTGTTTCATCAGTTTGAAAAACAATAAAATCATCAGAATAATTGATTCCTCCACTAGTTGTCTTTTTAGTTCTTGAAACCTCCATATCTTGCTGAACAAAAGTTTCATCTATTACTTTGTAACCCTTTCGTTTTACTTCAACTATTGCTTTGATATTGGTATAATTTGGATCGGCCGTTTTATCATTTGCTTTTAAACGTAATGTTCCGGTTCTGGTTAGAATATTCATCGTAAGCATATCTTTGAAAGGAGACTGATATGGCATTGCTGCTGAAATTTTGACTGCTTGATCAGCATTAACAGCCTGAGGGATAATCAAATCGTTTAAATTCACTGGCGAAGGGATCATTTCTTCCGGAATATCGGTTGCAAGAAATTTGTAGGATCCATTTTCAAGAGCAAAACGAAAATGAGAACTGTAATTCGCAAAAAAATCGCCATCGTTTTTATAAATAAAAATAAATTTTGTTGAAATACCTGTATTTAGAACATAAGGCTCATCATTTATCTGAATTTCAAAATTCCTGACTACTGAAGTATTGTATTTCACTTCATCATCATTGCAAGCGGTAATAAACATAAGGAGTATCCCGTATCCCAGAATCTTATTTAGTATCTTTTTCATCATAATACAGTTTAAAATTGAAAATTTCTAAAGTGTTGAGCTGTCCTTTTTTTATCAGAGATAATCTGGTTTTCAGTAAGCGATTTTTGATGTAAGACACTAATAACATTCCGAGCAGAAACAGCAGCAGTATGCAAGTGTTAGTTTGTTCCATAAGTTTAATTATTTATTAATGATTAGTTAAAAAACTGTCCCGAAAGACATTTTGGTTCGGTGTAAAACTAAAGAGAGTATATCCCAATCAGGTAGAAAAATTACTTTTCAATACGGGTGGTTTTACTAAGAGAATTTACCAATTTCAAAAACTAAAAAAAAAGGAGTCAAATTGATAAATAATGAGGGGTATTTATCTAAAAGCAGTGTAAAAAGAAATTTTTTCTCACAAATATTTTAAAAAAAAGTTCAATATTGTGCTTTCAAGAAACAAACAATAACCTACAAGATCATAAAAAATTTGTATTTTAAAAACTTATAACTAAAAAATTCCCTTAAAAAAACAATAATTACTCAGTCTCAAAGATCAGATTATGATATTTTGTTTCTTTTAATATAGAGAAAGAGAAATATATAAGAGTAAAAAAGGTCCATCAACAATATAAAAATTGTTGACAGACCTCAAAAACTACTAACTATAACTATTTATTTGTAAAGACGACGATATTGAGCCGGACTATAATTAAATTTGGATTTAAAACATTTACCAAAATATTTCAGATCAGTGAAACCTACCTCAAAACAAATTTCCTTGATTAATAAATCATCTTTTTTCAACATTTCAGCAGCTTCATTTAATCGAATATCCCGAATAAAAACCACTGGAGAAACTCCTGTTAAATCTTTCAGCTTGTTAAAAAAACTGGCTCTCGACATTCGCATCAATTTCCCTAATTCTTCAACTGAAAAATTGGTTTTTGAAATATTTTCTTTAACCAATTTAATTACCTCAAACATAAATTTATGATCCTGATTAGAAATTTGCAAAGAATCTACATTTGAAATCTCAACAACATTCCCACTTGAATATAAGAGCTGAAGCCTTTTGCGCTGTTCCAACACATTTTTAATACGTGCCTTCAAATAACTAACATTAAAAGGTTTTTCCAAATATTCATCAGCTCCATATTCTAATCCTTCCAATTTAGTATCTATAGCCGTTTTAGCACTCAGTAAAATTACCGGAATATGGCTGGTTAGGATATTATTCCGAATCAGTCTCAGCATTTCAATACCATCCATTTGTGGCATCATTACATCACTAATAATAAAATCAGGATTCAATCTGGCCGCTTTTAAATGGCCTTCGATACCATTTCCTGCTACATGAACAGTGTAATCCTCCTGAAGCATGGAAACTATAAAACTTTGTAGTTCAGGATCATCTTCAACTATAAGCCCAACAAACTTATCTTTTCTCTGTTTTTCTTCTTCTTCTTCTTCTTCTTCTTTAGTTGCAACAAGTGTTTCCTTTAATTGATTATCAATCTCATTTTTACCTCCTGTTTCTTCAAATAAAATAGCAACCTCGTCTCCAAAATGTTTATATCCTCTTGAAAAATTAAGCTGAAAACAAGTTCCTTGCCCCAAAGTACTATTGACTGTAATAGTAGCATGGTGTTTTTCTACCAGATCCTTAACAATTGAAAGACCTATTCCTGTACTTGGATTATGGGGATTTTCATTGTAATTTGAAAAACGCACAAACAATCTTTTTTGCAACACCGGGCTTATTCCCGGACCATTATCACGAATTTTTAGTATTACCTGATTGTCTGTCTCATCAACAAGTACCACAATCGTATCACCACTACGGCAATATTTAAAAGCATTTGAAACTAAATTCACCATAATTTTATCAAGACTATCTGTATCAACCCAAATCAACGGATGTTGAGCAAGCACTTTTAATTTTAAATGAATTTTTCGCTGCAGACTTATTTCCCGGAAATTGTCACACATTTTAGCTGCAAAATGACCTAAATTGATTTCTTTTACCTCCAATTTCCGATTTTGAATTCTTCTTAAATCTAATATCTGATTTACCAAATTCAATAATCTGTTAGTACTTCTTTCTACCAATTCCAATTGTTTTTTAACCGTTTCCGGAACTTCATTATCGGCCAGCATTTTTTCAACCGGAGCTGTAATCATAGTAAGAGGCGTTCGGATTTCATGGGAAATATCAGTAAAGAACTTCAATTTTAACTCTGACAACTGTTTTTCAATTTGAACATCATTGCGCAATTTAAGAATAGTCGAAATAGTGCGTCTGACTAGTATAAATAAACCCATTCCTAACAAGAGATATACAATTAAGGCCAGATTAGACCACCAAATTGAAGGACGAATAACAATGCTTATTTCCCGGTCATTATTTACCCACAAATTATGGTTATTAGTAGAAGAAATTAGTAATTTGTACTCTCCCCTCCCTAAGTTAGTATAATTTACAAACTGACTTCCTTTGATATAATTCCATTGCTTATCTACTCCTTTTAATTTGTATCTGTATACAATATTTTCATTTTTGACATAATCGAGAGCCGAAAACTGAATTCTTAAAAAATTCTGATCATGCTCCAGTGTAACTGCTTCCAGCAAATCAGGATTAGCTGACATCTTCTGATTAATCTCATATAACTCTTTATTGTTGACCGAAAAACCTGTAATAGCCAGATAAGGTTTAAAAGCTAAAGGTTTTAGATTATCAGGGTTAAAATATACCGCACCATCAGAATACCCTACTATAATTTCCCCATTCGAAAGCAGATATTTTGTTGCTTCAGAAAAAATTTCATTTCCAAGAAGAGATTTTATTTCCGGAAAAGTTTCGGCAGTTTTCTTTTTGGCATCAAATCGTACCAACTGATTGTCTCCCATAAGCCAGATTTTACCGGATTTATCTTCTTGTATAGCAACCACTTCATCCATTGGAAAACCAATATACTCTTCTCCAAAAGACTGAATCTTTAATTCGCCTTTATCATCTAAATCGGCTAATTGCACTCCTTTTCCATTAGTTGCTAAGGCCAGTTTATTTTCGGATGTTATCATGATATCCAAAATATCATTGCCTGAAACCTGAGGAAACTCTTTAAAATGAAACTGAGTAAATGTTTTATTTTTATCCGAAAAAGAAAACAACTTATGTGAAGAAATAAAAAACAATTGCTGCTGTTTGTTTTCTACAATCGAACGTACCCTGTCTGCCGTCTTTATCGGATATTTTTTCCATTCGTTTCTGTAATTTATAAAGCGAATCCCGTCATTTGATTCCCGTATAAGATTTAGACCACCTCCCCAGGTTGCAAGAAAGATATGTCCGGAAATGGTTTGGTAAATTTTATAAATATCATTAGCACTTATACTGTATTTATCAAATTCATTGTATTTATAATGTAATACTTTATAAGAATATGTTTTTTGAGTTGGAATCAGACAAAACAATCCGTTTCCTCTGGTTCCTACCCATATTCTGCCCTTTCGATCCTGAAAAGTATGATAAATATCAGCTCCCCAACTGGGACTACCAGCCGACAAAGTGCCGTCGGCTCCTAAGAATCCAATCTTTTTTTTATGTTTATCAAACAAGGTGATTTTTTGATTCCTGCAGGCTACCCACAGAGTCCCGTTTCGTTCCTGCATCACACTTCTTACATTCCTTTTTTGTCGGTTCTTTGAAGATTCCAGAGTTAGGGCTTTAAATTTTTTATTCTTAAAAATCATTAAATCCAATCCTTTTCGATAAGAGCAAAACCATAGATTCCCTAAGTGATCAAATGTAGCGGCATGCATAACATCCGAGACCTCTTCTATCGGCTGCTTCATGCAATGTGAAATAGAAAACAATTGATTTTTCTTTTCGTCCCAATAACTAAATGAACCGTCTTTAGGCTGAATCCATACCGTTCCGTCGGCTGCGGTAAGGAAAAAAGTCTTTCTTTTGATATTCACCGCAGAAGGATCACTAAAATCAACCTGCATATGCTTTAACTTTCCAGTCATTAAATCAAACTGATAAATTCCTGAATTAGTGCCCTCAAACCAAAACTGCCGTCCATGAGTTAATCCCATATACTTTATTGTTTCTACCGGAAATCCAGGTAAAGTATTGCTATTATAATTTTTTAGCTTACCTGATTTTATATCATAATACGCAAAACCGTCTGACTGGCTCACAATAAGTATCTTATCTCCAGACAGGTACTTAATTTTTTCAATATCAGAATGATTTTCTAAAGGCACATCAAAAAAAGCTGAAGATTTTTTAGAATAACGAATCATTTTACCATCAGTTCCTCCAAACCACAATTCATCATTAATTTCAGTAACTGCCTTAAAAGAATAAGATTTACCAGAAGGCCGGGTCATATTAAAAAAAAAATATTCTGGCTGGACTGATTTCTTCTTCAACCTGCAGATACCAAAATTGGTCAAAAACCAGGTTGTACCCGTAGAATCTTCAAAGATTTCCTGAATTTTACCATTCCCGAGTTTAGAAAAATCAAAATTTATCAGCTTTATATCTTCATTATTTTCTAAAAGAACTAACTGATTTTTATTTTCAGGATACAACCAGACCCTTCCCGAGGGCATTAATCTGAAATCTTTAAAAGAAGTTGATTCTAAAGCCGTATTATAAGTCTCTGCGGGATAATGAAAATTCAGGGTACGCGAATCGAAATAATAGACTTCATTTTGCTCAGACTTAATCCAAATGCGCTCACTTTTATCAAATTGAAAACTGGACACGCGATTTGAGGATAAATTTAATTTCCCTCCCTGTAATACTTCAAAATTTTTAAAAGTATTACCATCATAGCGAATTAACCCATTATAAGTTCCCAACCAAATAAATCCTTTTTTATCCTGCTGTATATCAAGAATATGAGACTGACTTAACTTTACATCATGTGAAAAATGCTTCAGAACTCCAAAAGGCTGTGCCGAGCAGAACTCTAAAAACAGACAAAAAAAAGCAACAAAGACCTCTTTTCTCAAAATTACGCCAATTATATCATTTATAATAACTACAAAAATATCAAAATTCTTATCCGAACCAAGAAATGTGTATCAGTCTAATCAAATACCCCTACTGAAATAGCATTTTGTACCTGCCAACGAAATTCTCTGAAATAAAAAATCTTATAATCAGTTATATAGGCTCCGTGAAATAGCGATTTAGTCTAATGGAAAGAAAACAAAGCCTTTATTTTGAAGGCATAAGAACAGTAAAATACAATTGTATTTTTCGCAAAACAGAAATCAAAAAAAACTTAGAAACTACTAATAATTAATTAAAAAAAAAACAATGGAAAAAATATACTCCTTAGTTTTTGTGTTACAATTGGTAACCGTTAGCACTTTTGCACAGGAAAAACTTCCATTCAAAAATCCTGATTTACCTACCGAACAAAGAGTAAATGATATTGTTTCAAGAATGACTTTGCACGAAAAAATTTCGCAACTAATGGATCATTCTCCTGCCATAAAACGTTTGGATATTCCAGAATATAACTGGTGGAATGAATCTTTACACGGGGTTGCCCGTACTGGTTATGCTACTGTTTTTCCTCAATCTATTTCGATTACATCCTCTTGGGATCGTCAATTAATATTTGATGTTGCGAACGCTATTTCGGATGAAGCACGTGCCAAACACCACGAATATTTAAGAAAGGGACAGCATGGTATGTATCAAGGATTGACCTTCTGGTCGCCCAACATCAATATTTTTTTAGAGATCCTCGCTGGGGACGCGGACACATTTGTAAACAATGATACTTGATACCTGAAAGCCTTTAGTAAACATTGAACTGCGTATTTCTGTATTGTTACAACAATCAGATTAAATACTTTTTCCCTACATTTGTATTGTTACAAATAAAAACTCTGAAAGTTTAGTGACCCTATT
>NZ_JBPYCT010000022.1:0-25751 GCF_051846875.1 Flavobacterium sp. ARAG 55.4
AGGTGAAGATTTATGGTACAAAGCTTATAATGTAAGAGCTTCAAATAACTTACTTTTTGATAACAGCAACATTTTATATGTAGAATTAATTTCATCTGAAGCTAAAATCATTGCCCGAAATAAAACCAATTTAGAAATGGGTTTAGGTCACGGTGATTTTCAATTGCAGGATTCTCTGGGCGTAAAACCCGGAAAGTATCAATTAAGAGCTTATACCAATTGGAATCGGAATTTTGGAGAAGACTTTGTGTTTAAAAAAGAGATTGAAATTTTCGATATTTTTGAGTCGAAAGAAAACACAAAAGTTGCCCAAAAATCGGTTTTGGAAACTCAAAAATCGAATAGGGAAGTCGCCAAACAAAATTCTCCTAAAGTTGATTTTTTCCCGGAAGGCGGTTCATTTTTAGAGAATGTAGCCAGTGTTGTTGGTTTTAAAGCAGTTGATAGTAACGGAAAACCAACAGATATTAAAGGTGAAATTTACGATTCGGATAACGAATTAGTAACAGCTTTTGAAAGTGTTCACGATGGCATGGGGAAATTTCAAATATTACCGGTAAAAGACAAAAAATATTATGCTAAAATTAAATCGCTATCCGGAGAAGAATTAAAAACAGAATTACCAAATGTTATTCAGCAAGGGTATTTAATCAGTTTCAGAACAATTAAAGGAAGAAATATTATCAGCATCACTACTAACCAACCTACTTTATCTCAAAATTCGAATGCAGCACTTACTGTAGTTTGCAAAGCAAAAGGAATCTCGTATTTGGAAACCACACAAACTTTAAACGAAACGAGTTTATCTTTTGAATTAACAAAAGGAAAAATACCGGAAGGTATTAGTCAGATTACACTATTCGACAACAATAATAAGCCACAAAGCGAGCGATTAATTTACATTGAAAAAGAACATGATTTAGAAGTTGAACTTTCAACAGATAAATCATCTTATCAACCTAATGAGAAAGCAATAATAAGCATAAGTTCAAAATCAAAATCTGGAGAAGGAAAATCAGCCAGTTTTTCATTGAGTGTTACCGATACGAACGGAGTAGAAGAAGATAATTTTGAATCCAACATCTGTTCGTATTTTCTGATGGAATCTGATATTCGAGGAAAAGTCTATAATCCTTCTTATTATTTTGATGCTACTAATCCAAAACGATTAGAGCATTTAGATAATTTATTACTAACCCAAGGCTGGCGTGATTTTGTTTGGAAAACAATTCCAAAAATTGATGAAACTGCTAATTACAAAGTAGAAAAAGGAATCACGATATCAGGAAAAGTGAAACAACTTTTTGCTGACAAACCATTGGTAAATAATAATTTGACATTGGCTTTAATGAGTAAAAAGAATAGAAATATTTTTAACACAGTTACAGATTCTATTGGTCGCTTTCAATTTGAAAACCTATTATTCTCAGGGAAAACAAATATGTATTTGAATACCAGGGATGAAAAAGGAAAATTCAGAGGAGAAATAGTTTTGGACTCAATTGAGCAAGCTCCAATAGATGTTAAATTAAAAAAAGAAATAATCGATTTTTCTGCTACAGATAATTTATTTGCTGATAATGTGTTGAAGAAATTTACCGCTTTTGGAGTAAAACCAGAGAATATTTTAAAAGAGGTTGTTATTACTGCTACTACTAAAAAGAAGGATGATATAGTTGCTAATTATGGAAATTATGGGTTTGCTGATAATACTTATGTCGCAGATGAAAGTGCAGTCACATTTATCGATATTTATGATCTTATTTCACAAAAAATTCCTGGAGTTATTTCTGATGGTAATTCAGTTCGTTTTCAGCGTTTTGAGAATGGACCTATTTTTATCGTAGATGGACGTGTAATTCAGCAATATGAAACATCATCCTGGATTGATCTCATTCAACCAAGTGATGTTGTAAAAATAGATGCAATAAAAGGATCACAAGCCACTTTGTTTTTTGGAGATGAAGGGAAAAATGGGGTTATTGCTATTTATACAAAACCTAATACAGGTAATAGGGTAAAAGAAAATTCCCAAGCTATTAAACAAGAATTAGAAGGTTTTTATACCGCAAGAGTTTTTTACTCTCCAGATCCTGAAAAACCAAATCCGGAACTGGATAAAACTACAGCAGTTAGAAATACTATTTATTGGAATCCTTATGTGCATCCAGATAAAACGGGAAATGCCACTGTAAATTATTTTAATACAAGGGTAGAAACCAAAGTAAAAGTAACTATGGAAGGGATTACCGGTAGCGGAATTCCTGTAGTTAGAAAGATTTTTTATACTGTTAAAAATTAGATTGTTTTATTTTCAGTACAGTACAGGATGATTTCTTGTTTTTTCTAATTTATTTTAGCCTTTCAACCCCTTTAAATTACGATAAATGACTATTGCTATTAGATTACATTATCAGCTTTTATGTATTGGAATCTTCTTTTTGTTTTGTTCTGTCGATTTATCAGCACAGAATAAAAATATTAAGAATGATGTATTTTGGGATACCCAAGAGGGGAGACCTATTTACAGTCAGGGTGGAGGTATTTTCAGGTTTCCAGATCCACAAACAGGAATTGAAAAATATTATTGGTATGGCGTGCATTATGAAGAGGCGGAGAAGTACAGAAAGAATCCTGTAAAAAAATACGATCATTGTTCTTTTAAGTCGGTGAGCTGTTATAGTTCTACGGACTTAGTAAACTGGACTTTTGAGAGAGATGTTTTAACTAATACCTCTGAAACTCCTCAATCCTGGAGAACCTGGGTAGGACGTTTAGGAGTTGCTTATGTTAAGGAAATCAATAAGTACGCTATGTTTGTGCAGCACGGTAATCAGGTTTTGGTCACTCTGGCTGATTCGCCTGCAGGAGATTTTAGCTGGCATCATAAAATAAATATGGAACCCATAATTGGAACATCAAATACCGGTGATCAAACCGTTTTTACCGATGAGGATGGAAAATCTTATCTGATTTATTCTTACGGAAAAGGACGTAATAAAATTTATGTTTCTGAAATAGGCGTGAAAGACGGAAAGGTCACTATTTTAGATTGTACACAAATCTTTAAGGGAGCGAGCAGAGAAGGAAATTGTATGTTTAAATACAAAAACAAATACTACATGGCGGCTTCAAATATTTATGGATGGGATTCCTCTTTTGCCTATTATTTAGTTTCAGATAATATCAGAGGACCTTATTTGCCGGCAAATGAAATGGAAATTATGGAAGGTTCTGCTGAGGATTATGCGCATGTAACGCAAACAGGATTTTTTTATACCATAAAACGTAATGATAAAGAAACAGTCATTTATTGTGGGGATCGCTGGTCTGATTTTGCAGGGAATGGTTTGGGATACAACCAATGGGTACCGCTTTCTTTTGACGGACATAAGCCTTATTTTAATTCGTTAAGTTCGTGGAATCTGGATGAAAAAACCGGGAATTGGAATGTAGCAGCAGATAATAATTACGTAAAAAACGGCAGCTTTGAAGCAGACAGAAATAAAATACCCAGCGATGTTAAGCCTGTTCAGGAGCAATTATTAGGATGGAAAACGGTAGTAATTAAGGGAAATCCGATTGCAGTAAAAAGCGAAATTTCGCCACAACTGAATTATTTTAATACTGAAGAGGACCGTAAAGAAGTAATAGGTGAAAAGAGTCTGAATATTAACGATACAGTCGATTTTACAAGAGAAATTACACAACAAATAAGTTCTTCTCCTTATGTGGCTTTAAAAGATGGTGTTTATACTTTAACAGCGAGAGTTAAAAACAGCAGTGGTTTTAAGGAACTTATGATGACTGCCAATACTGGTGGAGTGGATTATAAAGTTGCTATTGAAAAAGAGAATACTTCCTGGACAAGTATTAGTATCTCTGATATTAATGTAAAAAAAGGAAAAATTACTATCGGATTTTATGCTGACGGAACGGCTAATGCACAGTGTTTAATAGATGATGTGACATTGGTGATAAAATAATTTAACCGCTAAGTTTACAAAGCTTTCGCAAAGTATATAAATAAAATTTAATAACAATTTACCGCCGATTTACAGATTATATAATTTGTGAATCTGCGGTTTATTTTTTCTTTACCTTACTATAAATTTCAAGTTATTTTAAGCTAATTATCACTTTGCGCAACTTTGTCTCTCTTTGGGAAACTTTGCGTAATAATTTCTTAGTACCTTTGCGACTTAGAAAATTGAAGAAAATGCTTGAAATAGGAAAATACAATAGCTTAACCATATTACGTGATACTAAAGTAGGTTTGTTTTTGGGTAATCCCGAAAAAGATCCTGAAGGAATTCACGATGTACTGCTGCCTAATAAATATGTCCCTAACGAATTTGAAATAGGAGAAGAACTGATTGTTTTTGTGTATTTAGATCACGAACAACGTCCTGTGGCTACCACATTAGAACCTTATATATTATTGAACGAATTTGCGCTTTTACGTGTGAATTACATCAATCAGGTAGGTGCCTTTATGGATTGGGGAATGGAAAAAGACATTTTGGTCCCGTTTAAAGAACAGGCCAGACCAATGGAAAAAGGAAAACGCTATTTAGTTTATCTTTATATGGACGAAAAAACCAACCGATTAGTTGCTTCAAGTAAGACGAATCAGTTTCTTAATAACGAATCACTTACGGTTGAAAAAGGAGAGGAAGTAGAACTGATTGTTTCACATATTACCGAAATTGGAATCAATGTAATTATAAATGAAAAACATAAAGGTCTTTTGTATAAAGATGAGGTTTATGATGACAGTATTCGTACCGGTGACAGAATGCGAGGTTTTATTAAAAATATTCGTCCTGACAATAAAATCGATGTTTCGCTGCAAAAACAGGGATATGAAAGTATTGAACCGAATGCCGATAAAATTTTAGACGAATTAAGGGCGAGTCGGGGCTTTTTACGATTAAACGATAATTCGCATCCGGAAGATATTAAAACAGTACTTAAAATGAGTAAAAAGACTTTTAAAAAAGCGATTGGAGCTTTGTACAAAGAAAAACTCATTGAAATTAAGGAAGATGGAATTTATCTGATTACAGAATAATACAAATACAAAAAGCACAGTAGATACTGTGCTTTTTTCGTTTTTAGATGATGTTTACAGATTTGGCTGTTTTAAAAAACAACCGGGTTTATAGTCAATATATTATTTTTCAAAATCGACTTTAACTTTATAATTATTAGACTTTAATATCGATTCAATTGAACCAAAAGATGCAATGGTTTTTTGGTATTCTTTTTCTTTTTTCAAGGCAATTTGTCTCAATGCGTTTTGAAAACGACTCACTTCTTTAAGTGTTGTCAAAATCAAACCCGGAACAGCCACATTTTTACCTGTTTTATCTTTGGCAACCATTGTAAAATAAGATGAGTTGCAATGTTTAATAACACCAGTCTGGATGTTTTCAGCTTCTACCCGAATGCCTACCACCATAGAACTGTTTCCCACATAATTCACACTGGCTTTCATAGTGACTAATTCTCCCACTTCAATAGGTTTTAAAAAGTTCACTGTATCCACAGAAGCAGTTACACAGTAATTACCTGAAAATTTAGAGCCACAGGCAAAAGCAATTTGATCCATTAAAGATAAAATATAACCACCATGGATTTTCCCACTGAAATTTGTGTGCGAAGGCAACATCAATTCCGAAATTGTTATTTTAGAAGAATCAACGGTTTTATATTCGGTATTCATATTCTTTTAATTTTAGTGATAGTGTTGTTTTAGATGTCTTGTTTTTCAGCTGTTAAAAGTACAAAATTAGATTTGGGTGCCTCACATAAGGAACAACAATAGCTGTCAGGTAAATTTTCAAATAAAACACCTTTTTCAATTCCCTGAACTATATCACCATAATCTGAATTGTAAATAGTCAGGCATTCAGCACATTGATATACATCCTGTTCCTGTTTTTCCTTTTTCGTAACAGCAGCCGAATTGTTATGCTCCATTGGTGTATTATTTCCCAACTCGTTAAAGTATTTTTTACTGAGCTCAATTAGGATCCCTGGTAATTCCAGTTTGTCAATATCCTGTGTGTGAATAATATATTCTCTCGTGTTCGGATCAAAATGTCTGGCGTATAATACATTATAAGTATCCCGGATTTTGATTGATTCTAAATCTTTTGGCAAATTATTTTTTTCAATAACAATAGACGTAAAATAATGTCCTTCACGATTGTAATCTGATATCCCAAAAGTAAGTCCGTAAGTACTGATGTCAAATTGATCGAGTGTTCGTACCAGAAAAGTTTTCAGGTTCAGAGACCATTCAGTTGCTACGGGAAGGTGCCAATTTAATTCTAAAAGAGAATGTCTTACATTGATTCCGTTTTTTCCGAGGAATTTCTCCCAGTCCAGTTTTCGGTCTTTCGGAATTCCTTTTATGATAAAGGATTTCCAGGAGGTAATGCATATTTTTCCAATTTTACAGTCAAAACACAAATCACACATTTCTTTTAGAAATTCCAAATCATACAGATTATTTCTCCAATACAATCCCAGCCAGTACTGATCAATCCCCAGTCGGTTCATTCCTTCATAATACGGAAACGGGTAAAAAGGAATATTGAGTGCTTTATCGATAGTACGGTTATTAGTATCTAAATTTTCACTTACAAGATTAAAAATCATGTCGATTCCGATGGATTCTTCGTTTGCAAGACGTTCAATTTCATAGTAAATTTTAGCAATATCCCAGCTGTAAATTAATACCGGATAGACTTCCATACGCTGCCAGTTAGGCAAACGAATATATAAATACCAATAATCCTCGTGCTCTGAAGCAATAAAATTAATATGTCCGGTAAACAAAGGAACTAACTGTTGCTTTGGGTCGGTTATATTTACTTTTAAAGCAGGCTGATCTTTAAATTGTTCTAAAACGTACAAGAATTTATTACCTGTTAACCAGGCAGTATTTCTAAAAATATCAGTAGATACATAAGAAGAAACGATATTATTTCCACTTTGTTCATTAGGATATACAATATGGAATTTACCATTGTTTTCTGTTTCCGAATATTCAAACCCATTTGGGAAAATAATATCCTGTCTGGAACCAAAAGAAATGGTTTTAAGTCCTTGTGCCAAGCTCATGTTGACAATACTACGTAATTCACCTGGTGAGATAACGCCTCCTTTTACTATTAATCGGGTTAATTCCATGTTCTTGTTTTTTAGTCATTAGTCCTTAGTTTTTAGTCCTTAGCAGTTTGAAAAACTAGGGACTAGGTACTAAGTACTCTTCAACTTATTTACATTTTGCTAATATCTCTTTTACTTCAGTTTTACAGCTTCCGCAGCCTAATCCGGCTCCGGTTGATTTGCACAATTCGGTAAAATTAGTGGTACCTGCTTTTACAGCTTCTTCAATATTTCCGCTTCCTACCTGACTGCAGGAGCATACTAATTTACCTATTACCGGTTTGGCAGAGGCACTGCTGCCTCTTAATAATTGATTTCGTTTATCTGATAATTCAATTTTGCTCTCAATCATGGTTTTGAATTCGGCAAATTCATTTTTGTCGCCCATCAGAATAGCACCTACTAACAAATCGTCTTTTACAATACATTTTTTGTAATACCGTTTTTTTAAATCGGCAAAGACAATTTCTTCATAGCTGTCATCATTTTCAGGAATGGCCAGTTCACCAATACTGCAAAGATTAATATCCTCCAGTTTCAGAATATTCATTAATACCGAACCTTTGTAATAACTGCTGATATCACCTGCTAAATAGTTAGCCAGAATATCAGCTTGTTCCTCAGCGGCAGAAGTAATTCCGAATAGCTTTCCGTTAAATTCAGCAATTTCTCCAATGGCAAAAATATCCGGATTTGAGGTTTGCAGATATTGATTTACTTTCACGCCACGTCCGCAGGCAATCCCGGATTCTTTGGCAATTTCAATATTCGGAATGGTTCCAATGGCATATACAATAGCATTTGCCGTTAATATTCGACCACTTTTTAATGCAATTTCAAGTTCGTTATCATTATCAGATTCAAAAACAGTGCTGACTTCATTATCAAAATAGATCTGAATATCCCGAAGCTGTACTTCTTCGGCTAATAATTTACAGGAAATTCGGTCTAACTGACGCTCCATTAATCGCGATGCTCTTTGAATAATGGTGATTTTTACCTTTTTGTGTTTTAAGGCTGCTGCCAATTCTAATCCTAATAAACCACCACCTACAATGACCACATGCTGATCTTCCGGAGCTAAATTAGTCTGATCTAAGTAATTCTTTAATTTGTCAGCGTCTTCTTTTTTACGCATTGTAAAACGTCCCGGAAGATGCAACTGAGCATTTTCAGGAACAAATGGACGGCTCCCTGTTGCCAGAATTAAACGGTCAAAAGTATGTGTCCTACCTTTGCTGTCTGTAATAATTTTTGCCGAAGCATTAATATTTTCAATTCCTACAGATGGTTTTAAAGTAATATTTAATTTACTTAAAACATCATCATTTCTTATTTTTAATAAACTTTCCCAGGACAATTCATTGGTTACATATTCCGGTAAAAGCACCCGATTGTAAAACGGATTAGCCTCATTTGAAAAAACAATAATTTCATCAGTGGTGTTGAGTTCCCGGTAATTTTGAATAAAACGGAAAGCAGCAGCTCCGGCGCCCACAATGGCAATTTTCTGAAATGGCTTTTCGTATTTTTTTACAGCAACTGAAGTAAATTTAAAATCAGGTTCTTTAGAAACGGGATCAACAACCGTATTGGTTAAGTTATTGGCTCTGTTTAAATCGTTTTCTAATTGTTTTCCCCAGTGCATTGGTAAAAAAACTACACCTTCCTTGATGGTATCTGTAACATTCGCTTTTACCCGAACCTCTCCGTTTTTACTGCTTACCACCACAATATCTCCATTTTCAATTCCTGTTTTAAAAGCATCAATAGGATTGATTTCTAATAAAGGATTTGGAATATGAGAAAGTAAGCGGGCTACTTTTCCGGTTTTTGTCATCGTATGCCATTGATCTCTGATACGGCCTGTGGTAAGGATAAAAGGAAATTTATCGTTTGGTTTTTCCGAGGTGTTTTCAATAACAGCAGGCAGATTAAAAATGGCTTTCTGAGACGGAGTATAGAACTTTTTATCGGTAAAAAGGCGTGGTGTTCCCGGATGTCCGTAATCAGGAACCGGCCATTGAAAAGTACCTTCGTATTTTAAGCGGTTATAATTAAGGTAAGAAATATCAATATTTGTATTTTTTGTCATTTGGCAATACTCCTTGTAAACTTCTTCGGCGGTATTGAAATTAAAACCATTGAATCCCATTTTTTTGGCAAAACGGCAAAGAATTTCAATATCCGGAAGTGCTTCTCCGGGAGCATTTATACCTTTTGGTAAATAAGAAATTCGTCTTTCCGAGTTGGTCATGGTTCCTTCTTTCTCTAACCATCCGGCAGCAGGAAGCAGTAAATCGGCAAATTTTGCGGTATCGGAGTTGTGTGAGATTTCCTGAACAACAACAAATTTGGCATTTTGCAGGGCTTTCTCGACTCTTCGGGAATCCGGTAAACTCACCATTGGGTTGGTACAGATAATCCAAACGGCTTTCATTTTTCCGGATTCTAAAGCATCAAACATTTCTGTTGCGGTCAGTCCCGGTTTTTCTGAAATGCTGTCTACGCCCCAAAAATCAGCCACTTCCTGACGGTGTTCGGGATTAGCCAGTTCTCTGTGTACCGCAAGCAAATTAGCCATTCCGCCCACTTCGCGTCCGCCCATAGCATTAGGCTGACCAGTTAATGAAAAAGGTCCTGATCCCGGTTTTCCTACATGTCCGGTTAACAATGAAATATTAAGCAATGCGGTGTTTTTATCCACACCCACAGCACTTTGATTTAGTCCCATCGCCCAAAGGGACAGGAAACCTTCGGCTTTGCCTATTAAATCAACTGCCAGATCAATTTCTTTAATAGAAATCCCGCATAATTGAGAAGCTTTCTCTAAAGAAGTTCCTAAAACTAAATCCTTATACGCATTAAAATTTTCGGTATGTTTTCTGATAAAATCGTTATCGGTATAGCCCTTTTCTATAATTCGTTTTGCCAGAGCGTGGTATAAAATAATATCACTTCCGGGAAGAATTTGTAAATGTAAGTCGGCCGTTAAAGCGGTATCTGTTTTTCGGGGATCGATAACAATGACTTTAACTTTTGGGTTTTTCTCACGGTGTTGCTCTAAACGTCTGAACAGAATAGGGTGGCACCAGGCAGGATTAGCTCCTGTGATTAAAAAGGTATCTGCCAGTTCAATATCATCATAAGCAATGGGAACAGAATCTTCACCAAAGGTTTTTTTGTAACCCGCAACAGCCGAACTCATACAAAGGCGTGAATTAGTATCGATGTTATTGGTTTTCAAAAATCCTTTTACCAGTTTGTTAACCAGATAATATTCTTCTGTCAGGCATTGTCCGGAGATATAAAATCCCACACTGTCAGGTCCGTGTTTTTTTATGATGGAAGAAAATACGGCTGCAGCACGATCCAGACTCTCGTCCCAGCTCACCCGTTCCATAGGGTGCGATTTGCTCCAGCGCATTTCAGGATAAAGGATTCTGTCAGAAGTATCGTTGGCTACATAGTGCAGGTTCATTCCTTTTGAACACAGCATTCCTCTGTTTACAGGGTGGTCTTTATCTCCTTTTACTGTAACACCATTGCCGGGATCTTTGCTTACAATGATTCCGCATCCTACTCCACAATACGAACACGTAGTTTTGATTTCTGAATTTTGCATTAGCCTCTGTATTTTTTTATTGCGAAATCTTTTTCCAAGTATCTATCTAATGGTACTTTTGAAATGTAAAAGTAAGTATTAATTAAGTATTAATACGTATTTTTGTGTGATAATTTTATCACTTTGTTGAAATCACAAAAGAAATCTAAAATAATGTTATTTCTCTTTTTTTTAGGCAAAAAAACATTTATTAATTCAAAAAATAATTTGGACGAATAGCATGTTTTCTGATTCTATCCTATAAAAAGGGGAGAAGCCGTGCTATTATAGAGACCGAATTTCAAATAAATTATGGAATAAAAAAGAAAAAAACCGTTTAAAAATTAATTTAAACGGTCTGATGTTTTTTAGAATGCAACACAGAAAACCTTTTTTGCTTACTGTATCCTTTTTAAGATAGATTTCATTTGGCTGATTTCTTCTTCCTGAGATTTTATAATACTATCCGAAAGCTGTCGGACTTCAGGATCCCGGATATTTGCATTTTTACTGGTCAATATCGCAGAAGAGTGGTGCGGAATCATTGCTTTCATATATTGTGCATCGCTTATAAAAGCCTGACTTCTTAAAGCTGTCAATGCAAAAACAAAAACAACAATGGCCGAAACTGAAATTATTTTGTTGGTTTTTTTGTTAGGATACATCGCTGGCATCAATAAAATCATCAGTAAAGCCATTGGCGTAACCATTAATAATGACATATAAGTTCTGGTGTAACTAAAATAGATGTGATTTAGTTTATCGACATTTAAAAACATCACAGCATACATGATTATAAAAGAAAGGATTAGCATTAAAAGCATTTTTTTATAATTTGATTTGCCCATGTTTTCCATAATTTCATTTTTTAAGTTCAATGAAAGTTAGGGCTTTAAACGCAATTTTATTTACCCAAATACTTAAAATGTGTGCTTTTTTGAAATGTTGCTGTTTCTGATTTATTGTTTTATCGGCTCGTAATACAGAATGATGGCGCCTGATGCAAAGGTTTTAGTTTTTAAAAGTTTAAAAAATTGCCTGTCTTTTATTTGATCAAATAACGGAAGCCCTTTTCCTTCTATCATCGGGTGAATGCAAATTTGGAACTCATCAACCAAATTAAGGTTGAACAACTGAATAATCAAACTCCTGCTGCCCACTAATATGTCTTTACCCGATTGTTGTTTGAGCGCTATAACTTCCTTTTCAATTTCGTTTGAAGCAAGTTTTGCTGTGTTCCAATCGGTATTTTTTAAGGTATTCGAAAAAACAATTTTAGGAATTCTGTCAATAGCCCCAGCAAAATCGTCCATTGATTTCTCACCGGAAGGGTTTTTGAGCAGTGTTTGCCAGTATTGCATCAGTTGGTAAGTGATACGACCATACAATATAACTCCTGCCTGATCTAAAAGTTCCTCATAATGCTTGTGTAAAGCTTCATCAGGAATCCCTGCGGTATGGTCACAAATCCCATCAAGGGTCATGTTGATGGCTGCAATTACTTTTCTCATGGTTTTCAAATTAAATTTTAACTTGATTTTTTATATTACTGGCACAAGCGAGACGCTTGCGCTAGCTGGGGAATTTTGCTTTTTGAAACGGATGTTAGCACCAGTTTCTTTTTGCTGAATAGATATATAAATCATCAATAATTTTCAAAGTAATTAACAAAAAGATTTTAAGTAATATTTTATAATCATATTCTTGTTGCTCTTCAGAGAAACTGTTGGTTCCATGCATATATTTATTTCGTAAATCTAAACCATTAGTGAATTTTTTATTTAAATGAAAATTAATATATCGATTTTCTTCTTTTGTAAATAGTTTGTGTTCATTACATAAACTCTTGTTTTTAATCATTAAATCTATTTCATCTCTTATGTCTTTAGGTTGATACCAATAAGATATTACTTCGTGATTTCTTAGAATTGCTAAAATGTAAACTTTGTTAAGATTTTTTATTTTTAGAATATTTTGTTCATTGATAAATAAATATTCCCTTTCAATTAAAAAGTCTATTTTTTGGCGGTCAATATCTAAAAGCGTATTGTATACAACATTTTCAGTTGAAAGAAGTAAGAATAAATTCTTGTATTTTCCTATATAAGGTTCGGAGTATAAAACACTACTATTGCTAAAAAAACAATTAATTGCTCTCGTAATTTCTATATTATCAACATAAACATATTTTCTATTTACAAGGCTTTTGATTTCTCCAATATGTAGTTGTGAAGTACTGAATTGAATTAATTCAAAATCTATATGCCCTTCTTCTGTATAACTATTGAATTGTCTTAGTAATGATTCAATTTCAGGCGCTACCATCCTAATTTTTTCTAAAATTGTAGACTGCTGATTTGGTATGATAATTTTAAAACCATCAATTTTAAAGTCCGCCTTTATTAATGTATTTATAATTTGCCCTAGGACATTTTCAATGTATATGTTTTTTGATTTAAGTAAATGTGTGTAAACCTCAAATTGCATTTGAGAAAGCATATTCTTAAAATGAAAAGTTGAACTGATGAAATATTCATTTTTAGACTTTGTAGATATGACGTTTTCAAACGTGTCTATTTCATAGTTTTTAGTTACTAAATTAATACAACCATATTGATCGACAAATTCAAATAATGCTGCAAAGTTTCCCATGATTGTTTCAGGTGAGAAATCAGATATTAGTATTTTTTCGCTGTATGAATAAATAGATTTATTTTCTTTTGATGAAAAAATCTTTGGCTCAATTTGGTCTTTAGATATTGATAATTCAATGGTGTTTTTCCAACCCGAACCTTTCGTAAATATTTCTTCATTCAATTTTTCTGAAAGCTTTTTTGCTTTAAGTTTTGTCTTATCTAATAGTTTAATATTTCTAGATTTCACTATTAGCCTAACATAATTTATGTTTGCTTGCTCATAATCTAAATAATTTAAAATGATTAACTCTTTTATATCATCTGTTAGAGATTTTGGAAAATAGAGTTCTGCTTGTTTAGTGAGATGTTCCTGTTCAAAATGGGATAGGAGAATTTCTGCTGAATTTTTCTTTTCGAGAAAATACTCTTTAATTTCAGTTTTAAAAAATTGAACTAAATTTTTTTGGTGTAAAATTTCATTTATAAAAAATCTCTCTTTGAAGATTAATTTTTTAAAATCTGTTTTATCGATTTGTTTATATAGTTTTAGTCTTTCGACTATATCCCAGAAATGTTTTGTATAATCAAATTCAATAAGATGGAATTTGCTTAAGCCATTCTCCGTAACCCAATCTATGAATGATTTTAATACAACTTTCCATCCATTTTTTATTTTTTGAGAATAATTTTCTGTTTCTGTTTCAGTCCATTTTAGAAGATAAATTTCATTATCAAAGAATAATTTGATATTATAAATTTCAATTATTTCGTTTATGTTTGAGAATGTTCTACTGTCTAATGTATCAAGTATATTCTCTGCAATGGATAAATTTTGTCCTGCTGATAAATCTTCTTTAGAATAAAAAACAACCTTATTCATGCTTTCGTGAGGAATTGGTACTAACTTGTAAATATGCACATAAATTAAACATTTTTTATGCTTAATTAGTATGTTATGCGCCTATATTGATTTCTGTTGTTGCGTATAATTTTTAAACACACAATACAAAAATAAAAATATTTCTTACACACAAAAGCAATTACGTTTTTAATTTACGACATCACTAATCCTAAAACAACGTTCAGTTCCCAGATATAATGGATCCCCGTGTTTTTCAGACCAAAAACCATCCAATAAATCTTTAGAAATACAACGATACACGACTACACCTTTGAAGGTTTTATTGTCTTCGCCCAGGTATTTGAAATTGATCACCAAAATATTATCTCTGAAAAACCCGCTGCCGGTTTGAAGCTGTTCGTTATTGATGAACCATTGGGCTTTGATTCTTTTGTTGTGGTCTAAACTTAAAGAAAGTGTTCCTTTGTATTGGTGGTTTTCGGCATCCTGATTGCTGCCTGTAATTTGGAATTTGCCTACGAGTTCTTCGATGTTCATTTTTTAGTTCACAATAGTTAGAGTTATAAAATAAAGACTTGCCACGAATTCACAAATTAAACAAATTAAATTCGTGAATTATTGGTATTTTAAACTAAACCAATTTGCGACCCGAGCAATAGCGAACAGGCAAAGCAATCTGTGGTTGTTTATTTCGTGCAAGAATACTCATTTCATTTGGAAAAGGCATAAAAAAAATCGAAGTTTTGAGGCTTCGATTTTTAAGTAAAAATAACTAAAGTAAAATTGTGGGGGCTATTTAAAATGCTGATATTAATGTTCCAGAAAATTAATCAAATGTTCTCTGTTGTCATAATAAGTAGGATGTTCGAGGATAGCTTTTCTATTTCGGGGTCTTTCGTAATTGATGTCTAAGATGTCACCAATTTGCGCTCTCGGTCCTGAGGTCATCATAATCACACGATCCGCAAGGAAAATGGATTCATCCACATCGTGTGTAATCATGATTCCGGTTGTTTTTTCTTTGTTTAAAACTTCTAATAGAACGTCTTGCAATTCGCCTCGGGTTAGAGAATCTAACATTCCGAAAGGTTCATCCAGTAATAAAATTTGAGGTTTTAAAGCCAGAGCTCGCGCGATACCAACTCTTTGTTTCATTCCTTGCGAAAGGTCTTTGGCTTTTTTGTCAAAAGCCCCGTCTAATCCCACTTTGCTCAAATAGTATTTACAAATGTCAATACGTTGTTTTTTGGTTGCATAAGCAAAAACTTTATCTACTCCCAGAGCTACATTTTCTAATGCACTCATCCAGGGTAATAAACTTGGAGATTGGAAAATAATCCCTCTGTCTGGTCCCGGTCCGGTGATAGGGGAGCCGTTCAAAACGATTTGGCCTCCTGAAATAGGATTTAAACCGGCAATCATCGAAAGTAAGGTGGTTTTTCCACAACCTGAATGTCCGATGATGGAAATAAATTCACCCTCTTTGATTTTTAAATTTAAGTTTTCCAATACAACAAAATCACCGGTTGGAGTAGGATAGACCTTTTTTAGATTGTTTATTTCCAACATGTATTTTTCAAAACCTGCCGGATCCAGAGGGACTGTTTGGGTATTTAATATCGTTTCTGTCATGATGTTTTTTCTTTAAAAAGGTTACATATAAGTCATTAGCTTATTTGTGTCACACTGAGCTTGTCGAAGTGTTTTTTACTATCTAAAAGGAGTCTTCGACAGGCTCAGACTGACAGCAAAAAATATATTTGGACTTAAACATGCTCTACGTTTTATTCAGGTTTTAGCTTTAATCACTTTTATATTTAAAAAATTAACTGAATTGCATCGGAACTAAATCCGGTAATTCGTAAGTGTTCACTTGCTGTCCGGCGGTTCTTTCAGCGCCTATTTCCATCAGGTATTCGATAATTCCGTTTCTTAATTTTTTGAAATTATCATTATGATTCAAATCGATTTTATTTCTTGGTCGTTCAATTTTAATGTCAAATTCAGGTCCCAGAGTGGCTTTTGGTCCCGGACGAAGCGGAATTACTTTGTCGGCCATAAAAACACCTTCGTCAACATCATTTGTAATCAGTAAGGCAGTACGTTTGTCTTCGCTCCAGATATTCAAAATTTCTTCCTGCAAATTTCCTCTGGTCAAAGCATCCAATGCCCCTAATGGTTCGTCCATTAAAATCAACTCCGGTTTCATAGCTAAGGTTCTGGCTACCGCTACACGCTGACGCATTCCGCCTGAAAGTTCTTTTGGTTTTTTATGAGCGGCATGTGAAAGATTTACTTTGGTAATAAAACTATTAACATGTTCTTCGACTTCTTTGGGTTTCCAGTTTGGAAAAACGGTTTTAACCGCCATCGCTATATTGTCATAAACCGTTAACCAGGGAAGTAAAGAGTAGTTTTGAAAAATAATCCCTCTTTCGTGACTGGTTCCCTCAATAGGTTTTCCTTTGAAAAGTACCTGACCGGAATCCGGTTCTATTAAGCCTGCTATCAAATTGATTAAGGTGGTTTTTCCACTTCCGGTAAATCCAACGATGGCAACAAACTCTCCTTCTTCAATTTTCAAATTGATGTTTCTTAAAACTTCTGTTTTGTTTTTTCCTTCACCGTATGATTTACAAACGTTTTTAAGTTCTAAATAAGCCATTTCTTTTAGTTTTTAGGTTCATAGGTTCTAAGTTGCTGAGATTCTTAGTGTCTCAGTAACTTAGCGTCTTAGTTACTTTAATTATTGAAGGTTAGTAATTTTTGGAAAATCATCATGATGCGATCCAGCATAAATCCGATTAAACCAATTACAAACATGGCAACAATAATTTTCGAATTGGAATCACTGGAACCATTTTGGAATTCTTCCCAAACAAAAGAACCTAATCCTGGGCTTTGCGCCAATAATTCGATAGCGATCAATACCATCCAGGCTACCGAAAGGGTAATTCTTAATCCTGTGAAAATCATTGGGAAAGAAGAAGGTAAAATGATTTTGAAAATCTTGCTGTAGGTTCCAAGTTGTAACACTCTGGCAACATTAATGTAGTCTTTATCTACTGAGGAAACTCCGGCGCTGGTATTTACTAAGGTTGCCCACATAGAACACAATCCCACACTGATAAAGGAGATTACAAATGATTTTTCAACATCTACATTAGCTAAAATGGTTTTTACAATCATCGAAACTAATAACAACCAAACTACTGGTGATACCGGTTTGAAAATTTGAACAATCCAGTTGAACGAAGTTCTTAATGTTTCACTTAAACCTAACAGGATTCCCATTGGGATAGCAATAATGATGGACAATAAAAATCCGGCAAATACGGTTTTTAAACTGGTGAAGATCTGATCTACAAATGAAGGTCTTCCGGTATATTTAATTTCGGTTTCTCCTTTTGCCAAACGCTCTTCGTTCATAGCAGTATATTGTTGGATAAAATCTGATTTTTTAGCTGATAACAGCAAGTGATCATCCCATAATTTTCCTAAAGCACCTACCACCATTATTGGAGAAGGTAAAGAATTTGGGCGGCAGCTTATATCTCCGGAAGCAATACATTCTTCCAGTTTTTTGGCCGCTTCAGGTCCCTGATCTTTTAACGCTTTTTCAATTTTCATTTCTGATTCAACATTATTTAAATAATCTGAAAATGATTGCCATAAAAGGATAAAAAGAAAAACAGAAAGTAAAGGAATAAATATTCTTTTGAATACATCTTTTGCATTTTTTTTCACTTCTTCCCCTGCAATCATTCGAATAAGAGGTTCTAAATAACCTAATCCTATAAATTTCACCGTTTTTATTGTCATTGTTTTCATAATGCTTGTATTTAATAATGTTGGTTTAAAAGTGTTTAAAAAAGTATGATTTTGTAAAATCCTTTTTAAACTTTTTAATTAAGAAATATAAAATTGAGTTTTTGTGTTTTTGAAACTCAAAGGTGTTTTTGTTTTAAATAATGCAGAGACTGTCCTGAAAACAGCCCCCACATTATGAATTTTTATTAGTTTTGATTACCTATTTTCAGACCTTTTAAGTATTCCAATGGTTTTTTACCATCATACGTAATACCGTCAATAAATTCGTTAGTAGCTGGTTTATAACCGTCAGTTGTTGGGATATCAGCCTGATCTAAGTTTCCTTCTTTAACCAATAATTCAGCAGCTTTAGTCCAGATTTCAGGTTTGTAAACTTCTTTGATTTTTGAAGCATACCATTCCGCTGATTGTGGCTCTGTAATTTGTCCCCAACGTCTCATTTGAGTCATATACCAGATACCGTCAGAGTAGAATGGGTAAGTAGCATTGTATTTGAAGAATACGTTAAAGTCTGGTTCATCACGTTTGTCTCCTTTTTCATATTCGAATGTTCCTGTCATTGAGTTTTTCAACACATTTTCGTCAGCACCTACATAAGCCGGACTTGAAAGGATTTTAACCGCTTCAGCTCTGTTTTTTGGATCATCTAACCATTTTCCTGCTCTGATTAAGGCTTTAGTAATAGCAATGGCAGTATTTGGATTTTTCTTGATAAAAGCTTCTGTCATTACGAATACTTTTTCCGGGTGATTTTTCCAGATGTCGCTTGAAGTGATAACCGGAACTCCAATTCCTTTAGCAACTGCTTGTTGGTTCCAGGGTTCACCTACACAGTATCCGTTGATAGTTCCTGCTTCAAGAGTTGCCGGCATTTGTGGTGGAGGCGTTACTGAAAGTAATACATCTGAATTAATGTTTCCTTGTACGTTGTCTTTTGTATACTGACCCGGGTTGATTCCTCCTGCAGCCAGCCAATATCTCAATTGGTAATTGTGTGTTGATACCGGGAATACCATACCCATTTTGAATGGTTTGTTAGCTGTTTTGTATTCTTTGATTACCGGTAACAAAGCACTTGCGCTGATTGGGTGAACCGGTTTTCCGTCTTTCAAAGGGATTCCTGGTTTCATTTTTGACCAAACATCGTTAGAAACTGTAATACCATTTCCGTTCAGATCCATAGAGAAAGTTGTAACTAATTTGGCTTGTCTTCCAAAACCAACTGCAGCAGCGATAGGTTGTCCGGCAAGCATATGCGAACCGTCAATTTGTTCGTCAATCACTCGGTCTAATACATTTTTCCAGTTTGATTGTGCTTCCAGAGTTACAAACAAACCTTCGTCTTCAAAAAATCCTTTTTCTTTGGCTATAGCCAATGGAGCCATATCAGTTAGTTTGATAAAACCCAATGTTACCTGAGGTTTTTCCAAAGTTAATTTTTCAGTTTTAGAAGCGCTTGCTGTTTCGGTTCCGGCTTCTTTTTTTACGTCCTTTTTACAGCTAACAACACTTAAGGTTGTTAAAAGAATCATCGATAATCTTAATGCTATTTTTTTCATGTGAAATGTTCTTAAGTTATGGTTTCAATTATTTTTTTACTGAGAATATTTGCGGGTTGATGTTTACCATTAAGTAAGCCCAGTTGTTAGTAGTATCTTTTAGCCCGGTTACTCCTTTAAGAGCAACCATTGCATCTGAAGCAAACATTTGTGAATATCCGGCAACTAGTGTAATATCTTTAGTCGCTTTGTAAACAGCTGTTAAATCTATTTCAGTTCCCAGATATTTATCATCAGTTGCAGCCAATTCATTTGCAGTATAAAATAAATGAGGAGCAACAGACAGGTTTACTTTTTGGATTGGGAAATCTAATTTTAATGATACATCCTGCAATCCCACAGAGTTAGCATGGTTTCCTACATAGAAATAATCCATAAAACCGTTGAAAGCATGGTTTGTACCAAATACTGGATTGAAAGATTTAACCATTGTCGAAGTAGCGGTCTGGTCTTTTCCGGATAAAAATTCATATCCTAAAGTTGCTTTAAATTTTGGAGCAAAAGCATAGCCTAAGTTGGCTGCTGCTTCATAAGCCGAAACCTTATTGGCTCCTATTTTTCCGGTTTGTCCGTAGAAACTAAAATCAAATGCAAGTTTCTTTCCCATATAGTTCATGTAAGTTCCGAATGTCTGAGAATAACTGTTTTCTATTTCTGAAGGTGATTTTTGATATTCTCTTCCAAGATTTAAGGCTAATAAACTAACCCCTAGCTTTTTAATACTGGTATGATACCAGGCATATTGCATGTCTTTAAAATCGGTTGTAAATGGAGCAGAAGGAGCAACTTTAGCTTCTGAATCAGCATTTAAAGCAAATCCTAAATCTAAAAGGCTTTTTTCTCCTTTGTATTTGATTAATGCGGCATCAAAACTACGTCCCTGATTTGCCCAGTCTAAACCTCCGATGATTCTTTGATTATCATAAGCGATCATCTGACGACCTATTTTAGTACTCCATTGCTCAGTAAAACTGTATTGAGCCCATCCTTCATAAAGTGCTACTCCGTTTTTATCAGTTGACATATTTCCAAGAGTATTTACATTTCCCCAGGTGCGAACATTTTGCAAAGCTACTTTTACTTTTAGTTTTGTATCTCCATAGTTAAGGTTGATTCTGGTACGTTGTCCAACAAAAGAAGTATGACTTGTAGCAGGTGTAAGTAAGGTTCCAAAACCGTTCGTATATTCATATCGCGGTCTGATTTGAATATCTGAACTAAATTCCTGTGCCATTGCTGCAGTACCCATAAGGCCTAGTACTGATAAAGAAAATGTTTTGAGTAATTTCATGATTATTTGGTTTTAAAATTTGTTTTGTTGAATTATTATATTGCAAACATACTTACGTAATTCTACTTATGGTTAACGTCTTGCGCAATAAAAACTAACTTTTTAAACCAGAAACTTTTATTTTATTAGACAGTAAAAAACAGGTGTAAAAGCATAAAATAATTTTAATGTGTTGTTTTTTAATGTTTTATATTCACTTATGCGTACTAAGTAATGTTGAGGATTTAATGCTGATGAACTAGTTGGATATACGTAATCGTGAAATTCGGGATATAAAAAACAAAAAAAAGCCCGATGTCTATATCGGGCTTTGATGTTATAAATAATGTAAGCTATTAGTTGTATGCTAATTTTTCAATATTACATTACTGATACATTTTAAAATAATAATCTGCAGAGTGTTTTCCACTGCCGTAAACCAGAAAAAATAAACAAACAGCCAAAGTAGCTAAAGCAAGTAACAGACTTTCTGAGTGCATTTCTCCCATAAAATTAATTAGTATCGCACCAATTAATATGGGTAGTTGTGCAATAATTGCCCATCGGGTCAGTAAACCAAAAGCAATCATTATACCTCCAATCATGTGTGCAGGTGTAATGTAATGAACGAGAAACATTCCTCCTCCAATTTTGTCTACAGGAGAAATCAAATCTACTAAATAGGGAATATTAGTAATGAAATGAACTCCTTTAACGAATAAGAACACTCCCAGTGCAATTCGTACTAAATCCAAAGTGAAATAAGTGTGCGCATTGGCCCATTTATTTAATTCTTTTACATTGTTCATATTGCGGTGTTTAAAAATTATACTACTAAGGTAGTGATTTTAAGAAGGATAACGATAAGTTTTAGGGTAAAAAAACAGGTGTTAATAACATTTCAGGCAGTATTTTCTATGGGATTAACTCCTTCTTCAGCCAATCAAGTACGGCGTCTTTTTCCTTAATCTGATCTTCTAATGTTGGAATTATTAAAATATCAGGATAAATCCCATGTCCGTGTACATTTGTTTGATAAGTTGGTTTCATACTCATGATTCCCATTCTGACTTTCAGTTTCGAATGCGGGAGTTGGAGTACAGGCATAAATCCGGCAACAGTACCGTTATAATCTCCTCCTGTTTCTTCTCCGATAAAAGTGGCTCTTTTTGAACCTTTTAAATGGGAAGAAAGAATACTGGAAGCCGAAAAACTCCCGCCATTAATCAAAACATAAAGTTGTCCGCTAAAAGCGTTTTTATGGATTTTATGCGGTTTAGTTTCGGTAGCAAAATAGTTTTTACCCTCTTTATCTTTCTGAACAGTAAAGAGCAGATAGCCATAAGCAAAAGGAGAAAATAGCGTCTTGACGGCTTTTTCAGCCACAGAACTGTTATTAAAATATGCACCCTCAAACAGACTCGCTCGTGAAACCACTTCTGAGTTTTTTAAGAAAACAAAAGTAGAATCGGCAAGATAAGAGTACAGGCTGATTATTTCTGAGAGTCTGCCACCACCATTATTTCTTAAATCGATAATGAGCGTTTCGACATTTTTTTTCTGTATGGCAGCAAAACTATTTTTATAAAAACGATGGTAATTTCCTTTTTTAAAAGCTTTAATTTTTAAAATTGCGACACTGCTGTCTTTTGAAAAAAAATCCAGGCTTCTTATAAAAGTTTTTGTTGTTTTATCGTAGCCGTTGATTCGTTTTTTTCTTTTTAAAACGTGTTGGTTTTTTGAACTTACCGGAGTTGTTTTTGATGACTTTTTGTTGTCTTTTTTACCATTACTGTCTTTTTTAAACCTGCTGATAGTTATGGTTTTGATACTGTCATTTAATTTAAAAGTATAATTAAGACTGTCTTTTATACCAAATTCTGTTGTGAAAGCAGCAACAAACCGTTTTGCTGCCCAATTGGTTTTAAGTGTCTTGTTAAAACCATCGGAAGTATAGAATTGGTCGTATTCCCTAATAAGATCCTGAGGATGTATGCCATTTACAGAAACTACTTCGGTGCCGGCTGTTATTGTTGTATTGTACGATTTGTTTTTGATAACATACAGTTTATTGTTATAAAATGAAAAATCAAATTGAGAAAAAGGTCCGGTTCCTTTTTTAATAATGGCTTTGGTTTCTTTTTTCGAATATGCTTTTTCCGGAGCTAAAACATAGGTATGACCCTGACGGATGGTCGCAACAACCGGACTTATTTTTTTGTAAAATTCAAGAGGTTTTAACGGTGTTGTAATAGTAGCTTTTAGGCTGTCAAATGTATAATCAAGTTTCTCTTTATTGGTATAATAGTAGAGGTTTGGATGGAGATTTTTTAATTTTCTATAGGTGAAATCAACATCTTTTTTAAGTTGATTTGGTACAATTAATTGCTGTAAATGGGCATTATTTTTTTTAACAGTGCTGCAATGGGTAAAAAGATGCAGTATAAAAAAGAGCAGCATTATTCTTTTCATTCTTTTAAAAACAGTTGGGTTGAGCAGTCAAAAGTATTGTTTAATTCGGGAAAAAGATATTTTTTTAGCTAAAAAACTTTTGAGTTTCAGGTATAAAAAAAACCAATCCGGAGTGTAGAAGATTGGTTTTGTCATAATGTTTTACTGGAGCGCAAATAGCTTTGGTACAAAATTAATCGTCTTTTCCCTTTGTGCTCAAATCATTTAAAATCATAGCAGCACTATTTTCGGTATAGGCATTTAGGCCCGCGACAAAGACTCCTTTTTCTCCCGATTTTGATTCTATTCCAAATACAGTGGCCTCATCACCCGGATCTGATTCTCCTTCATAACGATAGATATGCTGAATTTCAAAATCATTGGGATTGTTTATTATTTTGGACTCCTGAACATTGAAATCTACCGTATATCCTTTATTGTTTAGTTCCTCTAATGCTTTGCTGACTGTAGCATAATGATACATTTTCTTATCCATAACTTTTTCATTTTATAGTTGGATGATAAAGGTAGTTTTAGTTCCTGTTTTTTCTATTACATAATTACTATGAAGTATTGTATAATTCTAAGATAACATATTGATAATGTTAGTTCCAGTGTTTTTTGTTCCGTTCCCACACATTGGAAACTGTTTTAAATCCGAACAGGATAATGGATAACTATTCCGGAATTCTGGTGCTTGGTTGTGGAAATATTTAAATTTTGCAGGCACTCGTTAAAAATTAGCGTCAGTTGGAGTGTTATTTATAAAGTAATTTTTACCGCAAACTTGTCATCCTGACGAAGGAAGGATCTCATTAAGTAATTCGACAATAATATACTACTATTTCACTTTAACTTTTGGTATTTTGGTTTCAGTGATGGTTGTAATCATTTTGTTTTCATTATTCTTAACATAGTCCAGGAACTTGGTTACATCTCCTTTGGTCGAAGCATAATTTCTATACGAATAGCAATATAGAATAATCATGTTTTCATTTCCAATTTGCTGTTGCTGGTATCTGTAAACATTCCATTCCAGAATATTTCCTCCGCTAATAGTAAACGAAAGAATTTTGTCGTTTTGATTTGGTACCTGTATTTGCTTAAAATTAACTATAGGATTGAGCTTTTTGATGTTTGTTAGCTCATTAATTTTCATTTGGCATACATTATCAGGATTCAAAGTGGTTTTAATGGCTTCTACCATCATCATTTTTTCGTATTTCTCCAGTTTATCTGATTTTCGCAAGTATTCCTGTTTATAATAGGTTGCATTTGGATGTGAACTCCAGGCTAAATCATATTTTTCACTGTTAAAACTCAATTCTGAGCCTACAGACAGATAATCAATGATCTCATTTATTGTAAAGGACATCATTGTAAAGCAACAAAGCCCAAGGAGTAAAAATAGATTCTTTTTCATGTTTTGTTTTTTTAATTATTTTGGTTGAAGTGATTCGCGTTACAAACGCTTTGATTTGTTTATTGAAGTAGGTAGTCACTCGTTGCAAACGAGCGCCAGTGGGAGATGGCTGGAAGTTCGTAACCGCTCAATTTTCGGCTTAACGAAAACTTGATGCGAAACGGTAATTCCACTAAATTCCAGCTAGCTCAAAATGGCGGTTGGCAGTAGTTTTTTCTATCCGATTCCGTTAATTCCAAGCTCAAATAATTCTTTTGTTGCTAAGTTAATTTTTATTTCCCAATGATTACTACAACCATCAAACCAACTTTCTCTTTCTTTTTTCCAATTATCGCTTTCATCTTTTCTAAAACCTTTAATCTTTTCGATAAGTTTTAGTTTGTTTTTATTAAAAGTTACATAAATTATTTTTTCATTCTTTTCGTTATAATAGCCCCAATATTGTCTTCTGTAAATGTTTAAGTTTTTATGAATTATTGGACAGCCATTTGCTTGATTGATTTTCTTTGAATTAGTTTTTCGAATATTTTTCCGCAATATATTTTCCGCATTTTTTATTTCCTCAAGACTTGGAGTAAATCTTTTAACATTTTGTAAGCACATAAAACAATCTCCATTTTCTGAAAATTTAGCACCAACTATTTGTCTCCGTTTTATTATTTCAGAATATTCAGTTGGTTTTTCAACCACTTTAAATTCTGAACTACAAGAGACTAAAAATAATGTAAATAATAAGATAAATGTCTTTCTCATTCGGATTTTTAAAATTACTGCCAACGTCAGACTGTGAAACGCCACAATCTATCCAACAAATATAGTATTTTATTTCTTTTATAGACAGAAAAATCGTATTTTTAAAATGCAACATATCCAAGGAATTTCCCGCCATCAGCTACAAGTGTGTAGTTTAGAAGATAAAATAAGCGTTGATAA
>NZ_JBPYCT010000023.1:0-20374 GCF_051846875.1 Flavobacterium sp. ARAG 55.4
AGGGCGATTAGCTCAGCTGGTTCAGAGCACCTCGTTTACACCGAGGGGGTCGGGGGTTCGAACCCCTCATCGCCCACCAAATTTACACAAACCTCTAAATTCATTGATTTTAGAGGTTTTTTTTATGGTTGAATGTAATTGAACTAAAATAATTTAGGACCAGGTTCAAAAGTTGAGGATTAACCAAAAAGGTTAGATAATCTGAATAGAAAAAAATCAATTTTTCGGACTCCTCAAAATTAACTTCTAAAAGCTTTTATTTTAACATTGAAAGATTCTGTCGAAGCATTTACGCTTCGATTATCAAAATAATTCAGAATCGATTGATTATTCAGAGTTAAGGTATTGAGTAGGATGCTGAAATTTTTAAATCCAGATTCTTCTACTTTTTTTTTGCACCAGACATTTCTAATCACTGTTTGATATTATTGTATTGGGAAGTCTTGGCATTTTTCTGTTCATGGATATAACTTTATTTTCTTTAAAGTAATGCAATTAGCTTAAATAGTACACTTGTCAGTGCAGGATAGCGCAGGATGCTAATAAAATGTTAAATGGATATTTTTGGGATAACCAACCTAAATTATTTATTTATGAAATTAAAAACTTTACTTTTCAAACAAGTACCAAAAGCTTTATTGTTTTATGGGCTTGTGCTAACTTCTGAGGCTTTGCACTCTCAAACATTAGCCTTTCCAGAAGCTCAGGGATTCGGAAGATATACAACCGGAGCAAGAGGAGCCAGTAATCCTCAAATTTACTTAGTTACAAATTTAAATGATAGTGGTCCTGGTTCATTTCGTGATGCTGTTAGTCAGGAAGGTCGTTTTGTGATTTTTAAAGTGGGAGGTATAGTTAATCTGCAGTCCCAAATTGTCGTTGCTAAAAATACAACTATTGCCGGTCAGACTGCTCCCGGAGAAGGTATTGTTTTTTTAGGTCCAAGAGTTACATTTACAGGAGCTAGCAATACTATTGCACGTTATCTGCGTATTCGTTATGGTGGTACTTCACAGAATCAAGATGCATCAGGTTTAGCTAATGGTGCAAACATGATTTTTGATCATATGACTTTTACATGGGGGACAGATGAAGTGTTTTCTATTAACTGGGATAGTAAAGGGACAAGTCCAGATAATATTACAATTCAGAATTCTATTATTGGACAAGGTTTACATCGTCATAATCATTCGGCAGGTGGCTTAATACAGCCTTCTGCAGGTGGCAAGGTGAGTTTAATAGGTAACCTGTATATCTGCAACAAAACGCGAAATAATAAAATCAAAGGGATTAATGAGTTTGTAAATAACGTAGTTTACAACTGGGGGAACTATGGTAACACTTATGGACATACCGAATCAGGTGATGCCTACATCATGGGTGGTGATTCTGCGGGAAGTTCAGATGTAAATATTATAAATAATTATTTCATCGGCGGACCCAATACCAGTACTTCTATTTCTACACCTTTTAACAGGGGGAATTCTAATTTCTTTTTGTATGGTTCGGGGAATTATTTTGATAATAACAGAAACGGCGTATTAGATGGAACTTTAGTTCCTCAGGATTTAACAGGATATCCTACAGGAGATGCAGCGAGTATTTTATCAACTCCTTATGATTATCCTTTTAAAAATACCTCTCTCACAGCTCAGAATGCATATGATAAGATTGTTTCAAGTGTAGGTGCTTCTTATCCAAGACGTGATCAGGTTGATAATTTAATGATTTCTGATTTAATGTCAAAGGGAACAGCTGCGACTTATGTTTATGTGCAGTCTGATTTGACTAAACAATTCGGTTTTATAAATGGTGGTGCAGGTCATGTATATGGTGCTCCGGCACCTTTGGACACTGATAATGACGGAATGCCTGATGTCTGGGAAGACAGCAATGGATTAAACAAAAACAGTGCGGCTGATGCATTGGTTTTTAGCACAACTTCTCCTCAGTATTTAAATATTGAAGTATATATTAACGGATTGATTAATACAATTCCTCCTGATTTTGTTATTCCTCCTACTGCCATTACTTTGAATGCAAGTTCAGTAGAAACTCCTGCACCGTCGAGTAAGATTACCTTAAATTGGATAGATAATTCTGACAATGAAACTAGTTTTGTAATTGAGCGTTCTACAAATGGAACTTCTTTTTCACAAGTTGCAATAGTAGATTCTAATACTGTTACTTATACTGATGCTAATTTAATTCCTAATACAAAATATTATTACCGTGTAAAAGCTACCACTGCTGTAGAGTCTTCGAGTTATAGTGATGTGAATTCAGTCACAACTCCGGCTTTGCCTTCGGCACCAAATAAAACAGCTAACCCAAATCCAACCAATGAATTTAATTATGCTGAACCTGCTAACGGAAGCCTTGTGTTAAAATGGACAGGGAGTAGTAATACTATAACTTATGCAGTCTATATCGGTACAGATTCATCTAATTTAAACAAGGTAGCAGATGTAAATTACGCAGCAAGTCCATCTTATACTGTTTCTGGTTTAAATTCCGATACAAATTATTATTGGAGAATAGATGCAACTAATGCAAAAGGGACAGTAGAAGGTGATATTTGGCATTTTAGAACGATTTCTGATTTTCCAACTGATATGATAGGACATTGGCCATTTAGAGAAGATGCCGGTGAGGGTGATGATATTGTCGATTTATCTGAATTTAATAACAATGGTAAATTAGATCTTGATTTTGATAATACTACGGTAAGAATTGACGGTAAAGCAAATAAAGCACTTGATTTTTCATCCTCAAATAATAATAGTTATATGGCTAGTATTCCTAACAGGGATCAAATTTATTTTAATAATGGCTCGTTTTCTATTTCTTTTTGGATGAAAGCGGCACCTGGATTATTGCCTACCGGTTCAACAAGTTCAGCTTATTTATTATGCAAGGGCTCTTTTACAAAGAATGCAAATACCGGAGCAACAGGAAAACGTTATAATATCGAATTTAAAAGTGGAGAACTGCGTTTTGCTATCGATGATGATGTCACTAAAAAAGAATTGAAAGGAGTAGGTTCAAGATTCTTTACCGGGAATTGGGAGCATGTTGTGGTCATGAGAGATGTAGCTGATCATAAATTACGACTTTATTTAAATGGTGTACTTCAGAGTGAACTTAGCGAAACTGGAGTAGGAGGTATTGCTGAACCAACAGACCTGATACTTGGGAATATTGGTGAACTTGAACTGGCTTCAGGAACAGCACCAGCACCGTACAAAGGAAAATTAGATGAATTAAAAATATTTAATTATGCTTTGTCTGCTTCGCAAATTGCTGAAATATATACTACAACAGTTATTAATGCTCCTTCTGGTATTACATTTGAGACCAATACTATTGCCAGACCTTTAGCCGAAGCTACTACAGTATTGAACTGGGTGGATAATTCAAACAATGAAACTAATTTTGTGCTGGAACGTTCGTTAGACACTGTTTCTTTTGAACCAATAGCAAACCTTGAAGCAAATACAATCACTTACACTGATACAGAGGTCGTTCATAGTACTAAATATTATTATCGCTTAAAAGCGACTAAAAATACCGACTCTTCTAATTACAGTGAAATTCTTGAAGTTACAACTAAGGCAGCTCCTGCTCCGGTAAAAGCAGCTAATCCAAGTCCGGAAAATGGTTCTTACTTTTTAGAATTGCCTGTCGAGAATTTCAATCTTGTCTGGGAAGGGAATACTGATGCGACAAAGTACGCAGTGTATTTTGGTACTGATCCTGAAAATCTTAATAAACTTGTGGAGATTCCTTATTCAGAAAATTTATCGTATCAGTTGCCGGATGAGTTAACTTCGAGAGTATATTACTACTGGAGAATAGATGCTATAAATGATTACGGAACTACAACAGGAAATGTGTGGAGTTTTAGAATAACTACCAATGAAATTGCAATTCATCCTAATCCAGTAAAAGAGCAGATTAATATTAATATTCCGTCTTATAATTCTCCTAATATTACAGCAACTTTAATGGATACAACTGGGAATGTATTCTTTAGTAATGTGTTAAATAGTAATGGAAATAGTAAAGGAAATTTTAAAATTCGCTTGAATAATAATTATACTCCGGGTCTTTATATTTTAAATATTACCGGTGATGACTTAAATAATAATGTAAAAGTATTGATAAAATAACCTTTTTAAAAATTATAGTTTCAAAAAGCTCCATTAGAAATAGTGGAGCTTTTTTAGTTTATTTTATCCAATATCTCTGAGCTAATTGTTTAAAAAGAATAATTTGTTCTTGTTTCCATTGTTCATTTCTTCCTAATGTTGCTCTCATTATTTCTGCGACACAGTCTGTAGTTTCGGTGGCGGCTTTTGTATCCAGAAAGAGTAGTCTTGTTCTTCTTGCTAAAATATCTTCCACTGTTAAAGCCATTTCGTTTTCAACAGCCCAGACAATTTCGGCTTTTGTGTAGGGATAAGAAGGATGTATTTTTTCAGATAACGAACAGTCTTTTTTCATCATTTGTAAAATGAGTTCTGAATCTGAACCATAGATGTCTAAATGTGAATTATTTTTGTGATGGGAAAAACCATGAATTTTCAAACGTTTTGTTTTGCATCTGACAAAATTTAATCCGGAATGTGATAATGCTTTATTGATGGTTTCTTCGGCCATATTTCTGTAAGTAGTCCACTTACCACCGGATACATTTACAAGACCGGAAGGATAAATCTGAATAAGATGTTCTCTTGATAAAACAGCCGTATTTGTACCGGAACCTTCCTTTATTAATGGACGTAATCCAACAAAAACACTACTGATATCAGTATCTGTAATGGATTTGACAGCATATTTATTAAAATGACTGATTATAAAATCAATTTCCTCTTTTAGAGGTTTTGGTTCTAAAAGTATTTGATTAACAGCAGTATCGGTAGTCCCCAGTAATAGTTTATCATGCCAGGGAATGATAAATAAAACTCTGCCGTCACTGGTTTTTGGAATCAGCATTCCCGACAAACTTTGAAAATGTTCTTTATTTACAACCAGATGAATTCCTTGGGAAGGAGTCATTGTTGTTTCAGAATGTCCTTCAGCTTTTTGTAATAAAGCATCAGCAAACACTCCTGTTGCATTGATAATTATTTTTGATTTAATGCTAAATTCCTGATTTGAGAACTCCTCTTTCGCTTTCAATCCAATGATCTTATTTTCTTCTTTTATAAAATCAGTTACCCCGCAATAATTAAGTACTAAAGCACCATAATCCGATGCTGTTTGTGCTAAATTGATTGCTAATCGGCTGTCATCAAACTGACCGTCATAATACAAAATTCCTCCTTTTAATTTGTCGGAATTTAAATCAGGCAGTTCCTTTAAAGTTGTTGTTTTTGAAAGAATTTTTGTTTTTCCCAAGCTAAATTTTGCCGACAGAAATTCATAAATCCATAAGCCAAAACCATAATAATATTTGTCCCATAAATGATATGCAGGTAATATAAATCGCAACTTATGGGAGACATGAGGAGCATTTCTTAGTATTCGGCCTCTTTCTAATAATGCCTCTCTGACTAAATGGATGTTGCCCTGAGCCAAATAACGAACGCCTCCGTGGATTAATTTAGTAGAGCGGCTTGAAGTGCCTTTAGCAAAATCATATTTTTCTAAAAGCAAAGTTTTGTATCCTCTGCTGGCAGCGTCAACTGCGCAGCCTAAACCCGTTGCACCACCGCCAATTATTACAATATCAAATTCATTGTCTTTAAGAAGCAGTTTGAGCTTTTCATCTCTATTCATACAAAAAAAAAAATTAGCCATACAGTAATTACTGTAGAGCTAAAGTTAATTTATTTTTCTGTGAACCGAATTTTTTTCTGAAAAAACTATTTGATATAATCTAAAGTGCGTTCTAAAGCCATCCCTCTGGAACCTTTAATTAATAGGGTGCTGTTTTCAAAATGCTGCTTATTTATAATGGCTGAAAAGGAATCGAAATTTTCATAAAAATGGAAATTATTTTTTTGAATTTGGCATTCATAAAAAGCTTTTCCAACAAAATAACATTGGATGTTTATTTCATTTTTTAATAAATCGACCAAAGCTGTATGTTCTTGATGAGTCGAAGAGCCTAACTCGAACATGTCACCTAAAATCATGATTTTATTTTCTTTTTCGAGCTGTAAAAAGTTTGTTATCGCAACCAGCATACTGCTGGGATTAGCATTATAAGCATCCAGAATAATTTCGTTGCTTGCTTTTGTTAATAGTTGCGATCTGTTGTTTTCAGGTATGTAGCTTTCTAATGCTGATTTTATGGCTTCGTTTTCTACTTTAAAGAATTGTCCTATTGTTAAAGCCGCGTTAACGTTATTAGCATTGTACAAACCTATTAAATGGGTTTTAATACGGATAGAATCAAATAAGATCTCTACAAATGGATTTGCTTTTATTTCAGAAATTGTAACGTTTGCATTTTCTTTATTAACACCAAAAGAATAATGCTTCAAAATTTTTGATTTTTCGACCTGAATAGGGTCTTCAAGGTTGATGAAAGCTAATTTTTCATTTTTGAAAAGATACTGATACATTTCACTTTTTCCTTCAATAACACCTTCTACACCGCCAAATCCTTCCAGATGTGCTTTTCCAAAATTTGTAATATATCCGTAATCCGGCTGAGCTATCTCGCAAAGAAATTCGATTTCTTTTTTATGATTAGCTCCCATTTCTACAATTCCTATTTCGGTATTGGTATCAAATGATAACAGGGTCAAAGGAACTCCTATATGATTATTCAAATTACCAATAGTAGCTTTTGTTTTGTACTTTTTAGTCAAAACTACATTAATTAATTCTTTGGTAGTTGTTTTTCCGTTACTTCCTGTCAGTGCAATAATGGGTAGTTTTAAATAGTTTCTATGAAACTTAGCTAATTCCTGTAAAGCAGTTAAACTGTTTTTTACCAAAATGGTTCTGTCATCAATATAATAAGCTTCATTGTCAATTATTACATATGAAGCACCCTTTTCCAAGGCTTCAGCTGCAAAAGTATTGGCATCGAAACGATCTCCTTTGATGGCTACAAATATTGATTGTTTCTGGATTTTTCGGGTATCTGTTGAAACTCCTGTAGATTTTAAAAATAAACTATGAATGTGAGGGATATTCATATAAAAAGTGATTTAAAAAATAAAAAGCCCTAATCAAAGGGCTTTTATCTAATAGGTTGTATAAATTAATTTCTAGGTGTTTTTCTCTTATCTGATTTTGGTCCTACTCTTGACATAGCACATCTGAATCCTATATAATCAGTAGCCATATCCTGAGGAAAGTATCTTCTCTGAGCAGGATCTAACCAATAAGCTCTGTCTCTCCAGGAACCACCTTTGTATACTCTGATTTGATCATTGATAAGGGTTGTTCGCTTACTGGATTTATCATACTTTCTAACCATGTTACCTAAACTATCTGTAGTTACATTGTGTTTTGGCGAGTTATACATTTTGTCAATTTCTTTCTCATTATCTGATTCAGAGAAACCAAAATTATAGTATCTGGAAGACTGCCTGTCACCATCTCTGTAATTGATGTTGTTGCTTTTGTCAAAGTTTTGTCTTAGATAAGTTTCTTGTTCATCAACCGGAACCTGAGCTATTTCTCCCGGAAGATTACGTGCTATTATTTTTCCGTTACTAAGGGTGTCATACTTCATGTTTTCTTTAGTAACAAGTTCAATTTTTCCGTCTGGGCCAATTTTATTTTTAGTGTATAAATTTCCTCTGAAATAATTGAAATCATTTGCCTCATTATCGATAATTGGTCTGTAAACATCTGCTACCCATTCGGCAACGTTGCCAGCCATATCATACAGTCCAAAATCATTAGCCGGATATGATTTAACAGCGTTTGTAATGTCGGCACCATCATCTGACCATCCTGCAATACCTCCGTAATCACCATTTCCTTGTTTAAAGTTGGCTAATTGATCTCCTCTATTTTGTCTTTTCCCGGAACGGGTATATTCACCTGACCAAGGGTATTTCTTTTGTCCTTTGTAGATATTGTATTCTCTTTGACCTACATCAGCAGCTGCGGCATATTCCCATTCGGCTTCTGTTGGCAATCTGTATTCCGGCATAATAATTCCTGAAGAACGTTGTGCATAGACACCTTTTGCTTCAGATGTATTTCCGTCTTTTGATTTTACTGTTCTTCCTTTTGATTTTTGCAATACAATTTCTTCACTGCCACCTCTGGCAGTTGATGGAGACATTAAATAAGCTTCAGTACTAAAAGAATTGTCAGCAGTTACATCTTCTGTTTTTGAATTTTTTTTCAAATAACCGTTTTTTTCCAAAATTCCTTCATTCACACGATCTGTTCTCCATTTTGCAAAATCCACCGCCTGAATCCAATTTACTCCTACAACAGGATATTCGGCATAAGCAGGATGTCTTAGGTAGTTGTTAGTCATCGTTTCATTGTAACCTAATCGGTTTCTCCATACAAGAGTATCCGGAACAACACCGTTATAGACATCTTTGTAATTTTCATCTGTAGGCGAAAATACATTTTTAACCCAATCTAAGTATTCTAAATACATAAAATTAGTTACCTCAGTTTCGTCCATGTAAAAAGACTGAACGTGTTGTTGAGTAGGGGTGTTATTCCAGTCGTGCATTACATCATCCTGTACTCTTCCCATTGTAAAAGTTCCTCCCTCGACAAAAACTAATCCAGGACCAGCTTCTTGTTTTTTAGCAGCTTGAACTTTTTTACTGTCTACATTCCAACCTGTTGCTCTTGAGGCTCCTTTAGAACTTGATTTCTTACTACAGCTAGCAAAGCCTATAGCCACAATCACTGACAACATTAATCGAAAAACTGTAATTTTATTTACTTTCATACTCTTTACTAAGGTAATATTTGTGCATTGCAATATAATAATTAACGATTAACCTGCAATATCATTTAAATAATTATATACTGTTTCTTTTATTCAAAATTAACGCAAATTTATACTATTTATTATTTATTCATATACTTAATGCTTTTTTTTTATGCTTTTACACTTTTCTTTAAAAATTAGAGTTGAAACTACTGTTTAAAATAATTAAATTGTGAGGTTTTTGCTTTTAAATTGTGATTTTTATAAAAAAACAGATGGAATAAAAAACGGGATAATGACAAGCACAATATAAATTAAAAACAACAGTTATATAGATTTATATATTTAGGAATCAGTTGTGGTACGATTGTCTGATTCCAATAAAAACTAAAAACAGAAATACTTGCAACTTTTTAATAAAACACTATATTTGTTTCAAATAATTTTCTATTAACCAATGAAAAAAACAATACTTTTAACCATTTCTTTGTTTTCAATTGCAGTGATTCAGGCTCAGGAAAGAATAATTACTACTGCAGTTCCTTTTCTTACAGTGTCTGCAGATGCCAGAGCTGCGGGTATGGGAGATATGGGGGTAGCTACTTCATCAGATGCTTTTTCTCAGCAATGGAATCCGGCAAAATATGCTTTTGCAATCGACAAACAAGGAATTAGTGCCAGTTACACTCCATATTTAACAGGTCTTGCTAACGATATTTCATTAGGACAAATTACTTATTATAATAAAATTTCTGACAGAAGTGCTTTTGCTGGAAGTCTTCGTTATTTTGGTTTTGGTGATATTGAATTAAGACAGGATGCATCTGATGTAAATCCTCCTGTTGTGTCACCAAACGAGTTTGCTCTTGATGGCTCCTATTCTCTAAAATTAAGTGAGAGATTTTCCATGGCGGTAGGTGCCAGATACATTCGTTCCAATTTAAAAGTAACTACCGGTACTGAAGATGCTACTGCAGCGAGTTCGTTTGCAATTGATGTAGCCGGTTTTTATCAGTCTGAAGAGATTGCATATAATAGATTTAACGGTAGATGGAGAGCCGGTTTTAATATTCAGAATCTTGGACCCAAACTGAGCTATGATAATGACGAAATTAGCGCTAACTTTTTGCCTGCTAATTTGAAACTAGGAACTGGTTTTGATTTTATTTTTGATGATTACAATAAGCTGGGATTAACTGTAGAACTTAATAAATTACTGGTTCCTACACCTCAAAATCCGGATTTAAACGGAGATGGTGCAGTGACTGACGAAGAAAGAAGTCAAAACATAGATAATTACCGTTCTATCGGTTGGGTTTCCGGGGTTTTTAAATCTTTTGGAGATGCCCCTGATGGTTTTGGTGAAGAACTTAAAGAAGTTATGTACGCTGTAGGTGCTGAGTATTCTTATCAGGATGCTTTTGCTATGCGTGTAGGATATCATCATGAAAATATAGATAAAAGTGGATTGAGATATTTTACATTAGGAGCCGGTTTTAAATATACAACTGTAAAAATAGATGTTTCTTATCTGTTTTCAGCTTCAAAAATTCCAAATCCTCTGGAGAACACTCTTCGTTTTTCATTGACATTTAACTTTGGAGATAAATACGAAGAATATTAATTTCGAATAAAAACTAGAACTAAATTCAAATTTCCCTTAAATGAAATTTGGATTTTTTTTTATCCAAAAAATAAAATGGAAGAAATCACTATTACAACTAAGTTTGCTGTTTTTGACAATACTGAACAACTGCCGGACGAAATTAAGTGTCTCTTTGAGCAGGCAACTGAAATTCAAAAAAATGCGCATGCTCCTTATTCTAATTTCAGAGTGGGTGCGGCGATAGCCTTGGATAGTGGAAAAATTGTTTTAGGGAGTAATCAGGAAAATGCGGCTTATCCGTCAGGACTTTGTGCTGAAAGAGTGGCGCTTTATCAAGCGGCTTCTAATTTTCCGGAATCTAAAATTCTGAAAATAGTAATTGCCGCCGCACCGGAAGCAACAGGGATTCCTGTGCCAATTACTCCTTGTGGTTCCTGCAGGCAGTCTATTGCCGAATATGAAATAAAACAGGAAAGCCCGATCGAAATTTATTTTATGGGCGAAAAAGGGAAAATTTATAAATCAGAATCTTTAAAAAACCTGCTCCCTTTATTATTTAACAAAAAACTGCTCTAATAAAACTAAAAATTAGCTTTATAATTTTAGTTCTTAGATGGAATGTCCTATTTTTGCATTTCGCAAATTTGACCATTTTAAATGAATTTGTGAAAAAGTACTAATTGACACACAATAAAAAACTTTAGTAAAAGAACACTTGAGATGAAAGAAGTTACAAAAGAAGTATATTTAAAGTGGTATGAAGACATGCTGCTTTGGAGAAAGTTTGAGGATAAACTGGCTGCATTATACATACAACAAAAAGTTAGAGGTTTTCTACATTTATATAATGGTCAAGAAGCCGTACTTGCAGGTGCATTGCATGCAATGGATTTAACCAAAGACAAAATGATTACTGCTTACAGAAACCACGTTCAGCCAATAGGTATGGGTGTAGATCCTAGACGCGTAATGGCTGAATTGCTTGGAAAAGCGACAGGAACTTCTAAAGGTATGGGTGGTTCTATGCATATTTTCTCAAAAGAACATCGTTTTTATGGTGGTCATGGTATTGTTGGAGGTCAGATTCCTGTTGGTGCCGGATTAGCTTTTGGAGACAAATACAATAATACAGGAGGAGTTACAATGACCTATTTTGGTGATGGTGCTGCTCGTCAGGGATCTTTACACGAAGCTTTCAACATGGCAATGTTATGGAAATTACCTGTTGTATTTATTGTTGAAAACAATGGTTATGCAATGGGAACTTCAGTAGAAAGAACAGCAAATCATACGGATATCTGGAAATTAGGTTTAGGATACGAAATGCCTTGTGGGCCGGTTGACGGAATGAATCCTGTAAAAGTAGCGGAAGCAATGACAGAAGCTATCGAAAGAGCCCGTCGTGGAGACGGACCAACTTTCCTGGAAATGAAAACATACCGTTACAGAGGACATTCTATGTCTGATGCACAATTATATCGTTCTAAAGAAGAGGTAGAAGAGTACAAGAAAATTGACCCTATTACTCAGATTTTAGACGTAATTAAAGATAAAAAATATGCTACCGATGAAGAAATCGAAGCAATTGATCAAAGGGTTAAGGATTTAGTTCAGGAATGTGTTGATTTTGCTGAATCTTCTCCGTACCCAGAGCCTGAGCAATTGTACGATGTAGTATATGCACAAGAAGATTATCCATTTACACCTCATAAATTATAAAAATATTATGGCGATAAAAGTAACAATGCCTCGTTTGAGCGATACTATGACGGAAGGAACAGTAGCGACATGGCTTAAAAAAGTAGGAGACAAAATTAGTGAAGGGGATATTCTTGCTGAAATTGAAACTGATAAAGCAACGATGGAATTCGAATCCTTCAATGAAGGAACGCTTTTACATATTGGAATTCCTGAAGGAGAAACAGCTCCTGTAGATTCTTTATTGGCAATTATCGGAGACGAAGGTGAAGATATTTCTGCTTTATTATCTGGTGGAGATGCTCCGGCTGCTACTGAAAAACCAGTTGTAACTGAAGAGAAGAAAGAAGATAAAAAAGAAGAACCAAAAGCTGCTAAACCAGCTGCTTCTTTACCTGCAGGTGTTGTTGTAGTAACAATGCCTCGTTTGAGTGATACTATGACTGAAGGAACAGTAGCTACCTGGTTGAAAAAAGTAGGTGACGCTGTTGCAGAAGGGGATATTCTTGCTGAAATTGAAACAGATAAAGCAACAATGGAATTCGAGTCTTTCAACGAAGGTACCTTATTATATATCGGAATTGAAGAAGGAAATACAGCTCCTGTTGATAGTCTTTTAGCTATCATTGGACCTGCAGGAACTGATATCAGCGGAATTGCTGATAATTACGTTGCCGATGGTGCTTCTCAAGCAACTCCTGCTGCCGAAGAAACAAAAGCAGCTGCTGTTGAAACTGCTTCAGCTCCGGTTGCTCAGGAAGAACCAGCTGACGGGAAGAGAATTTTAGCTTCTCCATTAGCAAAGAAAATTGCTTCTGACAAAGGAATCCAGTTAACACAAGTTAAAGGTTCAGGTGAAAACGGGCGTATCGTAAAAAGTGATATCGAAAACTTTACTCCTGCTGCTACCGCTCCACAGGTTGCTGCATCTGCTAAAGCAGAAACCGCTGCTGCACCAAAAGTTTTTGTTCCTGCCGGAGAAGTATATACAGAAGAAATTAAAAATTCGCAAATGCGTAAAATCATTGCGAAACGTTTATCAGAGTCATTATTCACGGCACCACATTACAACTTAGTAATTGAAGTGACTATGGATGAGGCAATGAAATCAAGAGCTACAATCAATAGTGTTCCGGATACTAAAGTATCTTTCAACGATATGGTTATCAAAGCTTGTGCTTTAGCATTGAAAAAACATCCGAAAATCAACTCTCAGTGGAAAGAAGATGCTATCATCATCAATCACCATGTGAACATTGGAGTTGCTGTAGCTGTTGAAGACGGCTTAGTAGTTCCTGTATTGAAATTCACTGACGCTATGAGTTTATCTCAAATTGGTGCTTCAGTAAGAGACCTTGCCGGAAGAGCTAAAAACAAGAAGTTAGGACCTGCAGAAATGGAAGGAAGTACTTTTACCGTTTCTAATCTTGGAATGTTTGGTATCACTGAATTCAACTCTATCATTAACCAACCAAACTCAGCTATCCTTTCAGTAGGAGCAATCGTTGAGAAACCAGTGGTTAAAAACGGACAAATCGTTGTAGGTAACACGATGATGCTATCTCTTGCTTGTGACCACCGTACTATCGATGGAGCAACCGGAGCGCAGTTCTTACAAACATTAAAACAATACATTGAAAACCCGGTAACTATGCTTGCGTAATAACTCGGTTGTTTATAATAAGATCCCGTTTTGAGAAATCAGAACGGGATTTTTTGTTTAGGATTATCCAATTTACCACTCTTCTTTATCTTAAACTATTCAATTTTTATAAGACAATATTTAAAGGTCGTATTCTCTATCTTTGAAAAATCTTTCCAAGATATTACATAATCATTTAACAGATCTAATTTATAAAAATATTCTTTTGTGCATGACCAATGCTGCTCTTTTGAATTAATATTGCACCAAACATTATTTTCGTTTAATTTATATTTGTCTTTATTTATAGTACTATAATTCCAACTCAAATCAAAACGATTAAGTATCACATTATCATGAAATGAAAAATGTTTATCAAAATTGTCTTTTTCAAAAACATTATTTTCAAAATACTGATTATCATTTGTTATAATTAAAACATAACCGTATTTATAATTCAAATTTTTTGATTTATAATTTTCAATTCTATAAATATCTTTTCTAAAGCTGTATCTTCCTACATCTGGAGCACCATGCCCTGCCAAAGAATAATTTTCGCCACTAATTTCAATGTTTGCTTTTTTTGTTTTATATTTTAATTCAATCGGATAAGTTCCACCATCAGCATCAATAACTACAATATCTATTGGAGCTCTAACAATTACCTTTTGCCCGTTCTGATTAATCATCTCTAATGATACAGGTCTTTCAAGACGAATTTCGAATTCAGGATTACTTTCTTTTATAATAAAAGCTAAAGATAATTTTAAATCATCTTCAGAATGAAATATCTGTCTTTGATTTTGAAGTTTTATAATTGATTTTTCAAAAAAATCCATATTTTGATATATAATTAATTTTTTGACAATTTACAAGTTAACGATATTACTTACCATATCAAAAACTTCTAACTTCTATTCTTCTCCTCAATCCATTTCGACATATACTTGGTGCTTTTCATAGTATGATGCTGCAACAATTCACCCATAAAATTATTCAGGCGATGTTCTTTTATATTCGAAACTAAAAATTCAATTTGATTAGCAAAATCCTCTTCAAACAACTCCCTTAAATAACGCTGGTTCATTATTGCAACTCCATTTTTTTGAGCTTGAAGCCATATTTCTTCATCCTGATACAATTGCACAGCTTTTTCAGCAAAAAATTCCGGATTGTCTTCCACAAAACCATTCCAAGGGAAATTTCCCAGCATTGATTCGGCTCCAATAGAAGTCGTAACACTTGGCGTTCCGCATTGCATGGCTTCTAATAATTTCCCTTTTATTCCGGCTCCAAAACGTAACGGAGCTAAAACCATACGGGCTTTTTGAACTACTTCCTGAGCTTTTTCAACACGGCCGTGAATTAGAAAACCTTCTTTTACGTTGTTTAATTGCAATACTTTTTGAGAAGGATAAGCGCCGTAGATATTCAAAACAGCTTCCGGCAATTGTTTTTTTATTAATGGCCAAATCGTCTCTTTTAAATATTGAACTGCATTCCAATTGGGTTCATGATAAAAATTACCAATAAATACAAAATCCTTTCGTTCTTCAAAAGAAGGTAATTTTTCCAAATAAGGAAGGGCATTCGATTCTAATAAAAGCGGTAAATAATACAATAAGCTTTTATCAATTTTAAAAACATTGGTCAATAATTCCATTTCATATTCGGAAATCATCAACGACAAGTCGCATCTTAAAATACTGGCAATTTCGCGCTTGGCTACTTCTTCGGTTAATAAATCTGAAATTTGAAATTCACGCTTTTCCTTAAATGCTTTTTGTCGTGCCAATCGCAAGCAATGCAAATCTTCGGTATCTAAAATTCGTAAAGCATCCGGACAATTTTCGGCAACACGCCAGCCAAATTGCTCCTCCATCATAAAACGATCAAATAAAACTACAGTAGGTTGTAACTCCCTGATAAATTCATCAAAGCTGGAATTATTCAAAGCTATAGCAACTTTTTCAACTTCATATTGACTTAAATCTACCATAAAATCACTATCCTGAGCCGGACTGGCAAAAGTAATTTTATAATCCTGTTCCTGAAATAAAGAGATTAATTGCATCATTCTTCCGCCTGCTGCAGAGGAATTGGGCTCAGGCCATACAAAACCGATTATTAAGAGTGATGACATCACATTCATAGTAACATAAAATTATTGGCACAAAATAATACTAAATTAATGGTTATTCACTCCTTTCGATTAAAATAACTGAAATAAAGATTAATTTTGCAGGACTAAAACAGAGCAATATGTTAGGATTAAAATTGGCCACCGACCCAAGATGGGTTAACATTGTAGAATCTAATATCGAAGAAATTTTAACCGATCATGCCTGGTGCGAACAAAAAGCCGCTTCCAATGCGATAAGTCTGATTACCCAAAACTCTGAAAAAGAAGAATTGGTTACCGCTTTAATGCTAATTGCTCAGGAAGAGATAGAACATTTCAAGATGGTGCATGATCTTATCAAAGAAAGAGGGCTTACTTTTGGGCGTGAACGCAAAGACAGTTATGTCAACGAGCTTTTTAAATTCATGAAAAAAGACGGAAGCCGTAATGATGCTTTGTGTGAAAGGTTGCTTTTTTCGGCGATGATTGAAGCCAGAAGTTGTGAACGTTTTAAAGTGCTCTCAGAAAACATTCAAGATCCGGAATTGGCTAAGTTTTATCGCGATTTGATGATTAGTGAAGCGGGACATTATACCACTTTTTTAGGCTTTGCTAAAAAATATGCCGATCATGTCGATGTTGACAAACGCTGGAAAGAATGGATTGATTATGAAACTTCAATCATTACCAATTACGGAAAAAATGAAACCGTACACGGATAATCTCAGATCCAAAACACGTTCCTGTTTTTATTTCACAAATACCTTTTCCTCATGGCTCACAAAAAAGCTATATTTTTTAAAATTTTAAAATATATAGGAATCACGTTAATCACTTTATTGGCTTTCATGTTTATTGCTCCTTATGTTTTTGCAGATAAAATCAATGCAGAAATAAAAAAAGTAGCCAATGAAAAACTAAATGCAACCTTAGATTATTCAGAATCGAATGTTTCTTTTTTTCAGCATTTTCCATCTTTGACCGTAAGTTTAAATCATTTTAAACTAAATGGTTCGGCACCTTACGAAAAGGAAAATCTAATTACGGCGAAAGAAATTGCTTTTGGTATTAATGTTTCTAGTTTGATTTTTGGCAACTCTGTAAATATTGATAAAATATATCTTTCAAATGCCGATATTAACGTAAAAGTAAATAAAGAAGGATTTGCGAATTACAATGTTTATAAATCCGGTAAAACCGAAACGACAGAAAAACAAGAAGATAGTTCGTTAAAACTGGAGAAGATAGAGATTACCAACAGTAAGATTGTTTATGATGATTTGTCGGCCAAATTTCATTTGGATATTTACGGTTTTAACTATCTGGGAAAAGGTGATTTAAGTAAAGCTATTTTTGATTTGTCTTCAAAAGCGCAGATTGAACAGTTTAATCTTTTGTATGACAATGAGCCTTATCTGATGAATAAAAAAGTAAATGCTGATTTGATTACTAAAGTAAATGTGAACTCGCTCTCGTTTGTGTTTCAGGAAAATGATTTAAAAATAAACAATCTGATAGTTGATTTTAAAGGGAAATTTGACTTCTTAAAAGAAGGGTACAAAATGGATTTTATCCTGAAAACAACCAATAGCAAGCTCCATGATTTTTTCACTGCTTTTCCTCCAAAGTTCATTAACTGGCTTGACAAAACCAAATTAACCGGAAAAACAGATTGTGTTTTATCTCTAAAAGGAAATTATATAGCGTCTAAAAATATTGCTCCAAAATTGGAATTGGATTTAAAAATCAAAGACGGAAGTATCAATTACAATCAAAGTCCGACTACGATTACCAACTTAAATGTTGATTTTGATACGCAATTACCTTCTTTAAATCCGGATTCGCTTGTTGTTGATTTAAGGAATCTATCCCTCAACATTGATAAAGAATCTTTAAAAGCAAAATTATACAGCACCGGAACCGAAATTCTGGATATTGATGCAGCGCTTAATGCTAAGATAGATCTGGAAAAACTTAATCGGGCGATAGGAATTCCGGATTTCGAGCTAAAAGGAATACTCATTGCTGACGGAACTTCAAAAGGAAAAATAGATAAAAAAAACGGCATATTTCCAATAACCAATGCTGTTATTAACTTAAACAATGGTTTTCTGAAGACAAAATACTATCCAAACCCGATCACTAACATTGGGATTGTTTCTACTATTTCAAATCCAAAAGGGACTTTTGATGATTTAAAAGTAGTTTTGCAACCCGCTCAGTTTACATTTGAAGGAAATCCGGTTTTTGTAAAAGCCAATCTTAGTAATTTTGACAATCTCATTTATGATATTCAAGCCAAAGGGACTTTAGATATTGGAAAAATCTATCAGGTTTTTTCTCAAAAAGGACTCGATGTTAAAGGTTTTATCAAAGCTGATTTAGCTTTAAAAGGGAAACAAAGTGATGCCGAAAAAGGAAATTATTCGAAACTAAAAAACAGCGGAACATTAGAAATTCGCAACATACAATTGGCATCTGAATATTTGCCAAAAACATTTCTTATTAAAGAAGGTATTTTTAAATTCCATAATGATAAAATGCGATTCAATACTTTCTTAGCTTCTTATGGTCAATCTGACTTTAAACTTAATGGTTATTTGCAAAATGTATTTAACTTTATTGCTGCCAAAGATGGCGTTTTACACGGTTCTTTTTCATTAAGTTCAAAATACATCAATACAGATGAATTTATGTCGAATACTACGGTAGCAACTCCTGAAACAAAAAGCAAAACTTCGACAGAAAACACTAATACCACAACGGAAACAGGAGTAATTGTGGTTCCGCCAAATTTAGATTTACGCTTCAGAGCCGATGCTCAAAAAGTAGATTTTAACGGATTAACACTTAAAAATGCCAAAGGAAGTCTGAAAATGAAAAACGGATTACTCAGGATGCAAAACACCGGTTTTGATTTAATTGGCTGTACCGTTGCCATGAATGCGACTTACAAAAGTGTCAACCCTAAAAATGCGCTTTTTGAATATCAAATCAAAGCCAATGAATTTGACATTAAAAGTGCTTATAATGAAGTAAAAATATTTAGAGAAATGGCCAGTGCCGCCGAAAAAGCGCAAGGAATCATTTCGCTTGACTATTCGCTTAAAGGACGCTTGAATCAAAACATGGAGCCGGTTTTCCCGTCTTTATCCGGAAACGGAGTCGTTTCGATAAAAAATGTCAAAATGTATGGAATGAAAATGTTTAGCAGTGTCGCTAAAAAAACGGATAAAGAAAGCATTAAAAATCCTGAACTGAATCAGGTAGATATTAAAAGCTCTATTAAAAATAATATTATTACCATTGAACGCTTCAAATTTAAATTTGCCGGATTCAGACCCCGAATTGAAGGAACCACCAGCTTAGACGGACGATTAAATCTTAAAATGAGATTAGGTTTACCGCCTCTTGGAATCCTTGGAATCCCTTTAACGATTACAGGAAATAAAGACAATCCTAAAATAAAAGTAGGAAGACAATCAGAAGATCTGGAAGAAATAAAGGATAGTATTCAGTAAACTGTTTGTCTAAGGATAAACTAAAGAGTTGTCTCAATTGGGATGACTCTTTTTTGATTTAGAAAAAAAACTCCTTAGTAAATTAAGGAGTTTTTTGAACTAGACATTATTCAGTATTTGAAGAAATAATCAAATACTATAGTTTTATATAGTATAACTTTAGGTGTTCCAAAAATTTATTTGAAGATGATTTACAGTCAAGATTTTAATAAATATAACTATTTAAAATTCCACCCTAATGTTATTCCAAAAGCCAGAGGTCTGATTTTTGCATTTTTATCAATACTGTACAAACCATTAGCTTTTCTTTCTGCAACTGAGGTTGGATTATATCCAATATAAGATTTATCAGTATCCTGATCAAGAATTGAACCATAGCCGTTTTCCAGAAACATAGCAGTATACAATGCATTTTTTGTTCCCACATCAAAGGTAAAACCCAATTCAAACATGCTCATTACAATACCCTTTGTTTGGTACTCTCCAGTGGCACTATAATTACTTTGCCCCCCAAAACCGTATTCGGGTAAATCATCAATAGTCAGGTTAACATCGGGATAATATGCAGTACCGTTTACATAAGCTGCGGAGGATTTAATTTTATAATCTACAGGAATAAAATATTTCGCTCCTGCTCTGAAATTAAAATCAACCCCTTTACTAATATTAGTTTTATATTGTAAAAACAAAGGGATTTGAATCGCCTGTAAAGTTTGTTTTTCTCTATAGTTACTAGTGGTAACATTATAAACAAATGCTGAAGTTGAGGGATCAATTTCAAAATTAGTTAAAGTTTGTGTTGCATTTTTCAAATAAACATCATGTTTATATTGAGAAAATTCTACGCCTGTACCTATTCCAAAATGATTAGTTAACGAATAGATATAACCCACTTTTAGCGCTCCTGCGT
>NZ_JBPYCT010000024.1:0-18843 GCF_051846875.1 Flavobacterium sp. ARAG 55.4
ATGGTGGGAAAATGATAATCCACTTCTACACGTCCCATAAGCAAGTAACAGCCACCGCCCTGAAACGGATATTCTTTCAGGCTGTCTGTGAAATGCGCCGTGTCGAAAAATGCCCCATCAGCATCAATCCAGGTACCAAAATACATTGTGCCCCTTTTAGTAGGAACATGTTTTCTGGACACTAAGTAAGCCAGCATACGAACCGTTTTTTTATGAAAATTCGCTAATTCTTTTGCCATCACATCCCCTCGAAATTTGGTTTTGAGCAGATCAAAGGGCGAGCAGGATACGGGAAAACTTAATAGTTCAATCTCATCAAAAGCGTCCTCAAAGAACGAGCGTTCTAATACAGGCAGCTGATATTCTCTGACCGCTTCCTGAATCAGCATCAGGTTTCTGTTTTCGGGTTTAAAATTGACCAGTATCAATCGGGCAATTACTAATAACTGATTTTTGGTTTTTCCTGTAAAACGAAAAGCACCAATAAAAATCAAAATCTGAATGCCTTCAATACCAATTGGAATGCGATTAATAAAATCTTCTAACGATTTAAAAACACCATTTTTCTCCCGTTCTTGTTGTATTTGCAAAGCTGTTTTCGATTCCAGTCCCTGCAACAGCATCAACCCTAAATAGACATCCGTACCATAGACAGCGGTTTCAAATTCACTCTTATTCACACAAGGATTGTGTATTGTAGCTCCAGACATTCGTGCCTCATGAACATAGACTTCGGTTCGGTAAAAACCGCCCTGATTGTTGATGACCGCCACCATGAATTCAATCGGATAATATACTTTGAGGTACAAACTTTGATAGCTTTCTACAGCATATGAAGCAGAATGTGCTTTGCAAAAAGAATAGCCGGCAAAAGATTCAATCTGACGGTATATTTCTTCAGAAAGTTTTAATGGATGTCCTTTCTGAGCACAACAGTTAAAGAAATTATCCTTTACTTTCTGTAAGGCCTCTTTAGATCGTCCCTTCCCAGACATTGCCCGACGCAAAATATCCCCATCTGCAGCAGCTAATCCTCCATAATGCAAAGCTATTTTGATTACATCTTCCTGATACACCATAATGCCGTAGGTTTCGCCCAGTTGCTGCTCAAACACCGGGTGAAAATATTCGAATTCGGTAGGGTGATTGTGGCGAAAGATATATTCTTTCATCATCCCGGACTGGGCTACCCCGGGACGAATGATTGAAGAAGCGGCGACCAGTGTTTTATAATTGTCACACTTTAACCTGCGTAAAAGACCACGCATGGCAGGACTTTCAATATAAAAGCAGCCAATTGTTTTTCCTAAAGCCAAAAATGCATTACAGCGTAGCTCATTCTTTGAAAGGGAAGTATCACGAATATTGAGACTAATCCCCCGGTTTTTTTTAATCAGTTTGACACTATCATCTATATGACCAATTCCTCTTTGGCTCAAAATATCAAATTTTTCCAAACCGATATCTTCGGCAATATGCATATCAAAAAGCGGGGTGTAATCGGTTATAGGTTCTTCAGAAATCAGAATACCACAGGAATGCATACTCCTTTGGTTGGGGTATTTTTCAAGCAGCATACCAAAGTGCTGAACCTGTTTCACGATTTGATTACCAGCGTGTAAATTCATGGGGTTTTTAGCCAGTATGTCCAGTTCTTCTTTAGGTAAACCAAAAACTTTGCCTACCTCGCGAAAGATCGATTTATATTTGAATTCCACATTGGTACCACAAAAGGCAACGTGTTCCGCACCATAGCGGGAGAATATATATTGGAGAATGCAGTCCCTTTCTTTCCAGCTCCAGTCAATATCGAAATCGGGTGGACTTTTTCGATTCAGGTTTAAAAAACGTTCAAAATACAGATCCAGTTCTAAGGGACAGATATCGGTGATTCCAAGACAGTAAGCCACAATACTGTTGGCACCGCTGCCGCGGCCAATATGCATAAATCCCTGGCTGTTACTATATCGGATAATATCCCAGGTGATTAAAAAATAACCACTGAATTGCAATTGGTCGATTACTTTTAATTCTTTTGCAATGCGTGTTTTTGCTTCAACATGATCTTTACCATACCGCCATACAAGCCCCTGTTCAGCAAGAGTAGACAATAGCATAAGATCACTTGCGCTGTCATTGGTATAAAATTTTTTATTCTTAGGAGAACTAAAATCAAATACAAAATTGCAATCCTGAATGATTTTCTCGGTGTTTTTGATGATTTTGGGATAATACTCATAGCATTTCAAAATCCGCCCGGCGGAAACCATAATTTCAGAATTCCTGCAATAATCAGAAGGAGTTAGTTTCGATAAGATGCAATTCAGATCAATAGCCCGAAGAATTTTATGCAATTCAAATTCTTCCTTTGTTCGAAAGCTTACCGGTTGCAGGACGACCATTTTTTGCTGTTTGTCTTTCCATTCTGACAAAATAAGTTTTTGTAATTGTTCAGGACGAATACCAATATACTCATGCTCTTTTAAAAACGGCGGGACATTTTCTAATGGATAAATAACAAAAACAGATTCAAAATTGGGTGCTGCCAAAGGCAATGAAGTTCCGTCAAAATTATGTTGGGTCAGGAAGCGGTTCATTTCCGCCAGTCCATTAGTATTTTTAGCCAGTCCGATGAACCTTAATCGTTGTTCTGAGCGAAATTCCATACCTACAAGGGGCTTTATACCTGCAGCATCACAGCCTTTAATAAAATCGTAAATTCCCGTTACAGTATTGATATCCGTTAACGCCATAGCAGTAACCCCACAGCTAACTGCCTGTGTAATTAATTCCTCCAGGGGGATTGTTCCATAACGTAAAGAATGGAACGAATGACAGTTGAGGTACATGGAATTAGGATTTACGCTTTAAAATTTCATTTTTATTGTTGGGTTTGAAGGAAGCTCCTGCACAGCGCATCACGGCATCAAAACCGTAGCGTGTTTTCATTTTATCCATAGCGGCGTATAGCGCAAGCATTTCTCCGGTATCCTCGAATAAATCAATCTGATAGCTCCCCCGAACGAGTCCGCTAAATCGGATTCCAATGAGTCGAAGCCGCATTCTGCGTTGGTATAATTTATCAAATAAATCCGTAACGATTTTCGTCAAAATATGATCAGCAGAGGTATATTGTACCCTGCATTGTTTGGTTTCCGTATCAAAATTGGCATATCGAATTTTAATCACTACAGTAGAGGTAAGCCATTCTTCTGAGCGCAACTGAAAAGCCAGTTTTTCCACCATCCCCAGTAATAATCTTTTAAGTTTCGGAATATCAATAGTATCCTGTGTAAAAGTATGCTCCGTCGATATAGATTTTCTTTCAGAGTAAGGTTCCACAGGATTGTTGTCAATTCCATTGGCTTTTTTCCACAGTTCTATACCGTTTTTTCCAATCATTTGTTGCAAGACTTCGACCGGCATTTCAGAGAGCGTTTGAATGGTCCGGATACCGATTCGGGATAGAAGCTGAAAGGTTTTATCACCTACCATTGGAATTTTCTGAATGGATAAGGGGTTTAAAAAAGGCCGTACCAAATGTTGTGGTATTTCCAGGTTTTGCTTTTGTTTTCCCTCACCAGTCCCAATTTTAGAAACGGTTTTGTTAACGGATAAAGCAAAGGTTAGGGGTAAACCTGTTTCTTTTGTAATAGTCCCAGCCAGTTCATTTGTCCATTTGTAGCAGCCGTAAAATTGATCCATGCCAGTGATATCCAAATAAAACTCATCAATACTGGCTTTCTCCACTACAGGTGCGTTTTGTTGAATAATCTCGGTAATAGTATGCGAGAATTGGGAATACAATTCCATATCACCTTTTATTACTTTGGCCTGTGGACAAAGTCTAAGTGCCATAGCAATAGGCATAGCAGAGCGTACGCCAAATTTGCGGGCTTCATAGGAGCAGGAAGCCACAACGCCCCGATCGCCACCGCCAATAATTAGTGGAATACCATTTAATGCAGCATTACTCAATCTTTCGCAGGAAACAAAAAACGTATTCATGTCGATATGTACAATTGCTCTTCCCATAGTCGTCTCATTTTATACCAGACAAAATTAGTACATATTGTAACAAAAATATTTACATTTGTAGTTACAAATTGTAACAAAATAATTATGTCGTTATTTTCGGATAATATCAGAACATTAAGAGTACGAGATAAAATTTCACAGGAAAAATTAGCTGAGCAATTGAAAATTACCAGGGGCAGGTATGTGAAATATGAGGACGGTACTTCGGAAGCACCTTATGATATTTTAAAAAAAATAGCCTTATATTTTCACATCAGTATTGATTTATTGCTTTCTGTTGACATCCGGAAAATTGATATTCAAGATTTAATTAAATTGGAAAACAATAGGTTGTTATTGCCCATACAGATTGATCATAGTGGTGATAATATTATTGAAATAGTCACTGAAAGAGCGAAGGCCGGTTACCTGAGTGGTTATGCAGATCCCGAATATATTGAAAGTCTGCAACAGATTTCCTTGCCATTCCTAGGTTCGGGAAAATATCGGGGATTTCCTGTTGAAGGAGATTCCATGCCCCCACATGAGGAAGGGGCTATCATTGTGGGGCGTTATGTAGAAAATATAGGTGAAGTAGTGGACGGGAGAACCTACATTTTAATTACGAAAAATCAAGGTATGGTGTATAAGCGCTTGAATAAAAATAAAAAAAACACTTTGGTTTTAGAATCCGATAACACCTATTATCCTAATTTTGAAGTTAAATTTTCTGAAATTCTAGAAATCTGGGAATACCAATGTAATATAGGAAGAACAGATAGCAAACAACCCCTTACGGAAATGGACAGTTTGAAGGATCTTTTGTTGGATTTGAAAAGAGAGGTTGCTGAAATTCGAAGATAAAAAGTGAAATAGTTTTGGCTCAAAGTTTTGTATATTACTATGATGTAATAAAACTTCTTACAAAATAAAACCTTCCATTTACAAAGCTACGTTAAAAAAATGCAGCAATTGCAACAAAGAAAAAAGCAAAAATAATTGTAACAACAACAAGCGAATACGCCAGTACAATTGGGTACTGGATTTACTTTTGTTGAATATTTTTTGTTTAAATAGAATAATTAGAAAGAGGATTTATGTATTTTATTGAAATTTTAATTTCTCTAAAAGATCATTGAAATAGTGTTCTCCCCAAATTTCAAGAACTTGATCATCTTTTATAAAAGGAGTAACATCCTTTTTTATATTGTCAAATGATACAGTTTTAAATTTTTCCCGAAGCATCACAAGGACATCCTCCTGTGTTAAGCTTTCTTTTGTCCAGTCTCCTGTATCTTTTGCCCGTAAAGCAAAATGCTGTAAGTCGAGAGGAATTCCTTTTTTAATATACCATTCCAAATCATACCAATCCCTTCCTTTAACCCGATTTTTCCATTTTCGAAACAAAATTGCATGCATTTTACCGGCAAATAAGCTAGGCTTGCTAAAACACTTTACATAAAAAGAGAATGGTTGGGTTATCAGCTTGTTTTCGGTGGTAAACCCAAGAGGAGGGCGGCGATCTACTTCTATTTTAATTTTCATCGTCCTATTAGTAGATTGTATACCCGCTTGCTTTACAATATCCTCCAGTATCAATTCTTTCCATTCGGTTTCAGACTTTAGAAAAGCCGAATCAATATTTGTTTTTTCTTTCTTTTCCTTCTCTCGAATGCTCACCTGCATACCGATAGCATTAAACTCAGTTACTATAGCGTTGAAATAAGGTTCAAGAGAAAACTCAGGGTTTGATTCCAGCAAGGAAAAATCGAGATCTTCAGAAAAGCGATCCAATCCATAAAATATCCTTAAAGCTGTTCCTCCGTAAAAAGCTGCTTTTTCAAAGAAATCAGTTCTGGAAAGGCCTGCCAGTGTAACTTCCTGCATAATCTCCCTCAGGGCTGAGAGTACCTCCTCGGTGTTTTTGGGGTTATATTCCTTAATCCATTCTTTAATCATAATTTCTCTAATGTTTTTATAAGCATTCTTAGACTTTGTTTTTTTGGAGCATCCTCAATCCAGGATTTCATCTCTTTAAGATTGAATTTACGGAGCCATTGTGGATCTATTCGTAGGTCATCCAATAAAAAATTACGTGTGTGGGAGGGACTTCGTAAAGAAAGTCCAGAGGTAGTAATTATTTTGTCGCATAAGGCTTTTTCAGGAGATGCTATAAGTGCTAGCTGTCCTGTTGCTAATTCGATGCTTTTAATTCCAAAGCTGTAATAAGGGGCAGGGATTGAACGGTAGCTGAATCTTCCTATAGGAGTTTTATATTTTTTGGAACTTTTTATAGTAATAGAACTTACCTCATATACCCGTTCAGGGATAATACCCCAGTAAGACATAGCCGATTCAAGAGATACATAGCTCGGTCCCCATAAATGATTTGCAATTAGGAATGGTTCGGGAACTGTTAAATCGGTTCGTACTCCAGCGATATAAAGCCCTTTTTTTAATGGAATTAGTTCTCCTCTTTTAATCAGTTCGCTAATCTTGTCATTGGGTCTCTTATAATCTTTAAGTATATCAAGCAGGACTTGTCTGTTCAGCGGGACAGTACTAAATGATCTAATTGAATATTTGAAATCCATTTTTGTTAAAATATTTAGCTAAAATCGGAAATTTTCCGATTTAAAGCAAATTTTATTACATTTTTTGGTCTTTATACGCAGTTATAATCGGAAATATTCCGATTATAGGTAGCATATAGAACAGTATTAATATTATATTGGGTATAAAAGTTTCTTATAGAGAGCTAATTTCCGAAGCTTTAAAATTCATCTGCGGTTCTAATCAGGATAGTTATTGTATTGCCAATTTGTTTTTATGTTGGATGTTTTAACAAAAAAATTACTTAGTTGATATTTGTAGGTTTATTATTGTATTTAAAGTTAAGTTTTTATATTTGTTTTGAAAACAAAAAACTAGTAGTAAAGTGTTTATTGTAAAGAGTTTAGGATTGGTTGTGGGTTTAGCCTGATGGAGCCAAATTTAGATTACAATAGTATAAAAAAAGCCTGTTTAGCATCCCTATTGGCTACTTATCAGTTTTTAGTTTAAAATGGAATTAATGTCTTTTTAAAGTAAATTTTTAAGAAGTAAAAGCATGGAAAGCCTATTAAATAAGAGTCCGAAGACAGCATTAGAACAATATTTTTCAAAATTCAGAGCGAATATTATAGGAGTAGATCATCAGTTTTTGTCGGCATATGGGATACAAAACCTGCTTTATGCTGATTGGATTGCCAGTGGTAGATTGTATGCTCTAATTGAAGATATACTGCGTAATGGAGTGGGACCAATGATTGCCAATACCCATTCCTTTTCGAGTGAAACAGGAAAGGCGACTACTTATGGGTATCAGCATGCCAGAGACTTGATCAAAAAGCATCTAAATGCCAATAATCAAGATGTTTTAGTTACAACAGGAACAGGAATGACGGCCGCTTTATCAAAGTTACAAAGAATTATGGGCTTGCGTTCCAGCGATAAACTAGCTGGAGTTTCTCAGAACAAGGAGGAAAAACCAGTAGTATTCATTACCCATATGGAGCATCATTCCAATCAGGTTCCCTGGTACGAGACCACGGCAGATATTGTCATTTTGCCGGCAGATGAAAATAATTTGGTTGATCCTAAAATATTATCCAATGCCTTAGTAAAATATGCCAATAGAAAAGTAAAAATTGGTTCGTTTACCGCTTGTTCCAATGTTACAGGAATTATTACCCCATATTATGAATTAGCCAAAATTATGCATCAGCACAAGGGTTTTTGTTTTGTTGATTTTGCGGCTTCTGCACCCTATGTAAAAATAGATATGCATCCAGAGGATCCAGAACAACAGCTAGATGCCATTTTCTTTTCGCCACATAAATTTTTAGGAGGCCCAGGAAGCTGTGGTGTTTTAGTTTTTAACGAAAAATTATACCATGCAAATGCCCCCGATTCTCCTGGCGGAGGAAATGTAAAATGGACCAATCCTTGGGGAGCCTATGCGTACAATGAGGCTTTGGAAATAAAAGAAGATGGAGGAACACCAGGATTTTTGCAGGTTATTCGAACGGCTTTATGTTTTGAACTGAAAGCCAAAATGGGCGTGGAGAACATACAAAAACGCGAAGCGGAATTAGTACAGCTTTGTTTTGATAGGTTTCAAAAAATAGAAGCAGTTTCCGTTTTGGGAGACACTAAAGTAGATAGAATAGGCTGTGTTTCTTTTATGATTGAAAATGTTCATTATAATTTAGTTGTTCGACTTTTAAACGACCGTTTCGGAATTCAGGTTCGCGGAGGATGGTCTTGCGCAAGTACTTATGCTCATTATCTTTTGGGAATTGATGAAAAAAATTCAGCAATAATCTCAAAAGGAATTAGTAATCAAGATTTGCGTCATAAACCGGGATGGGTACGATTGTCTCTGCATCCAACGATGACTAACGAAGAGGTTTTATTTATCTGTGATGCGATTCAGCAAGTCAGTTATAATTATAAAGACTGGCAAAAAGATTATCGTTACAACCCCATTAACAATGAATTTGAAAATTTTTTAAAAAAGGAAACTATCGCTGAAGATGTGAAAGAATGGTTTCTATTAGATTAGAAAGTACAGACTACCAGTGGAACTCGCAAAGTGAGTTTACTAATTGACTCATTGTGATTTTCCAGAACCTTTTTTTATATTACAGAACGATACTGATTTTAACAAATGATTGTAGGCAATAGTAGAAAGATCATCGAATTTGAAATCATAGATATACATCGAAAACCCCTTTTCGATATGCTGCTTGATGTAATTATTTATAATGGCATAACTCTTACCGGATCCTGGTGTGCCCAATACAATGGAGGCTCTGAAAGGGTTTACCACATTAATCCATCCCTCATTCCATTTGCCTTTATAATAAAACTTGGTGGGAAGATTGACAGAATATTCATTTTTCATCAGTTTCGTTTCTTGCATGAAACTTTCGTTCTCGTTATTGAATACATCGTCCATCAGATTAGTGCGAAGCAAACGACTAATCCAAACTCCAGCCATCATTAAAGCGATATAGCCCAGTGAGGTTGTTAGTATGTATAAAGAAGTTGCCATTACTGTTGACAATTTTAACAATGGACTATTGAGAAAGAAAAGGATAAAACCGATAATTAAGGCGGTAGAGATTTTAGTCCAGGTGATGTTTTCATTTTTAACACCTTTAGTTCCTAAACAGCTCAACGCAAGTAAGACTACAGCAAAGAGCTTGGAATATAAGGTATAAGAAAATAAATTGGCTGTCCGTTGGAAATTGCCTAGTATCTTATTAATGATTGGTAAAGTCCAACCTCGTTCTAAAAAGAACCCATAACAAAACCAATAAAAGTGCATCAATACTAGTAGAATGCTTACTGCACGCATAAAAGCCATTATTTTGGCCAGTCCTCTTAAATCGTCTTCTCCTTGCATTTTTCAATGGATTTAATGTTATTAATGAATTTAGAACAAAGTAGATTCTTTAGCAGAATAAGGGATTAGATGGTTATTAGTGGCACTATTTGACTACTTGAAGACGGAAAGAAAGTCTATTTTTAGTTGCCTTTTTTTCTGCGTTTTTTCTTTTTCTTCATCTGGTTAGAAAAGGTATGTTCTTCGTAATTTTCTCCTTGTGCTTCGGGTAATAGTCCTCCAAACGCTTCAATTAATCCAAAATTATCATTGTGAAACACAGTTTGCTTCTTGTCAAGAAAATCAAAAAGTTCATGAGGTTGTTCTGTTTCTTTTTCCGGATTATTTTTTACTGCGGATGATGAAGGAGAGGGATTATTCAGAATACTTTCTTGGTGTTTTTCAATCACTTCATTTTTCCACCAATCATTAAAAACGTTGGCTGAAAGATTTTTACCCAATTGTGATCCGTTCCAAATAGTACGGGACTCATGGTCTATAAAAGTCATCCCATAAATACGTCCTTTGTCGTTTCGGCGTACAACGATATTAATTCCTTGTTCCAGTAATTGTTTTTTAAATTCTGTTTCACCGCTAGCGGTATGTAGGGCTATTTCAATAGTGTTTTTTAGTATCGTTTTTCCCTTAGATAGATTCATCTTTTCTTTCGAATCCTCGAAATGTTTCTGTAATTTTTCCAGTCCTGCATGTTTACCAAAAAGAGAAGCCTTAAACGGATTACTTACTTTTTCTCCTTGCTGATTCAAGGCGAAATAAACCAATCCTTGTTTAGACTGACCCTGTAATTCTCCTTTTACTTCTTCTGCGGTAATATTAAAAAGAGAAAGTAAGGCATTGTAAGTACCTAAACCTTGATATTGGTAATATTTGGGTAAATGTCGAACTACCGAGGCTATTTGGCTTTTTACATTCGCTGCCTTGTAGTCAATTGGTCTGAATAGTTCCTCTTTTGGATTACGAGATTTTTCCGTTGCAGGTATTAGTTTGTATTCTTGTTCCAATGCACGGCAGGCATCCATAGAACGTAATTTTTCATAGTTACCGGATAGTTTTTTACCGTTGCGATCTACACAGGTTGATACAATATGAATGTGAGTTCGTTCAATATCGGTATGTTTAAAGACTACATAACCCTGATCTCCATAACCCATGCGTTCCATATAATCTTTCGCTATTTGTTTGAAATCTTCATCACTCACTTGGTCTCTCGGATCAGGGTTGAGAGAAATATGTAACACGGGGTTTTCTGTTCGCTTGTTTGCAATCAGATAAGGTTCAAATGAGTGATAGAATTGAGCAATAGTATGATTTCCATTGATTGTTTCTCTTATTCTATGCGTTACCAATATTGCTCCGTTTTCCTGATCAACTTTAAGCTGATTATAGGAAAGTGCACCCATCATATTTGCTCCACGACCAATCTTTGCTATCATTTTTTCTCATTTTTAATCAAATGTTTTGCTTCAAATTCTTCCGTTAACTTAATAATCTCGTGACATAATTGTGCTAATTCCGCTGTATGTTTTTCCAGTTTAAAGAGATAAGCAGCAGCTTTCTTTTCGGAAAAATTGCGATATAATAGCTTCACAATTTGATTGTAATTCACACCAACAGCTCGAAACTGACCAAATAAAGTGGTTAATCTCATATAGTAATCCATTGCAGCCATATCTATTTTTACGGTTTTTATCTGTTTTTCAAATAGAATAGAAGTAATAAAATGGGCTTTATTATCTGCTCCCGAAGCTTCAAAAAGTGAAAGGAATTTAGCATTTTCCTTATCCGTCAAACGAAATACATAACGGTGAATGCTCGGATTCTTTTTAGGATTCCTGCCACCTTTGTGCTGTTTTTTGTTTTCTGGGTTATCCATCATCAATCCATTTATAATTTTTTAGAAAACGCCGACTTTGGAGGGTGTTTTTAGCTCCGCCGCGGCGGACAAGTTGTTTTGAGGCACGGAATTCATTTCGAGTGCCTCAAAACACAACTTGCTCTGTTCTGTCGAACAGATAATCCGTCCGCCTGTCGGCGAATCCGGATTGAATAAAGCAGGGAAAAAAACGGCTTAAGGCCGTTTAGGTTGTTACTCAAATATTGATTAGCTCCTTCCATTAATTCATCTGGTTATTGTTTTTTAAAAAGTAAAATATTGAAGGAGAAATAATTGTACGGAGTAGGATTGCCAAAAATCGCCAGTAAATGCCAAACATTGCCAGGTTAATAAAAGTGGAATATAGCTGTATTTCTTTGTACTTAGAAACAGATATAAGGCTATAAGTAGCTATGTAGGTAACAACATAATTACATCAGTACTCACTTAGCTAAATACAGCTGTACAGTTGTAAAAGAATAGCTATTGAAATAATTAAATAGGTAGTTGTGCAGACACAAATGCAATTACATAATGAAGTAAGTCTGCCGGTAGCATTTGACAGCTATACATACAGACATAAGATTGTATTCAAGCACATAAATAGATTGCAGGGTATTTAGTTACTCAACTCTGTACTTAACGACAAACACACATAGGAACTGAAGTATTTCCATAAATAATTAAAAACAGTTAAAAGATGAATTCAAAACACAAAACAGTATTTATTGCCTTTTCTTCTCAAAAAGGCGGTGTTGGTAAAAGTACCTTTACAACATTACTTGCAAGTACGCTACATTATCGATTGGGCTACAATGTGGCTGTATTTGATGCCGATTTTCCACAGCACAGTTTGATGAAAATGAAATCCCGTGATCTGGCAATGGTCATGGAAAATGAACATTTGAAAAAGTTGGCGTACAAACAATTTACCACCATCAATAAAAAAGCCTATCCCATTATGCAACTCAAAGCCGAAAGTGTATTGGAAGCGGCTCAGGAATTTTTGAATACTTCTTCTGTAGCTGTTGATGTGGTATTCTTTGACCTGCCCGGAACCGTGAACACTCCGGGTATTTTGAAAGCATTGGCAGGAATGCACCACATTTTTAGACCTATTACCGCTGATCGTGTGGTAATGGAAAGCACACTGATTTTTACACAGCTTTTGCAGGATGTGATTATGAAAAAAGGGGAAACTTCAATCGAAACTATTAATCTGTTTTGGAATCAAGTGGATGGGAGGGAAAGCACCCCTTTATATGAAATTTATAACCAACTTATGGAACAATTGGGATTGAGTTTGATGCACAGTCAAATCAAGAACAGTACCCGTTTTCGCAAAGAAAGTGAAGTGAATAGCAAAACTGTATTTCGTTCTACCGTTATGCCTCCAGATGAACGTTTGATGAAAGCTTGTCAGTTGGATCAGTTTGTCAATGAATTTTTAAAAATCATTCAATTATAAGGTTATGGAAAAAGATAATAAAAGAAAAGTTTCTCCCGAAATTAACGAGGAGTTGATGATGAACCTGATGGTTGATGGTATTAAAAAGGATGGTTTACAGCTTCCTCCAGAATCTGTGAATTCCGTTTTTAAATTTGAAAGTGAAACATAAAAAAGTAAATTATGGATCCAGCATTGGTTTTAAGTATACTGGCTTTGCTAAGTGGTTTTGCTCTTCGTTATTGGATTAACAGAAGAAAGTTTTACCGAAGAAGTCCTTTGGGTGCAGAAGGTTTTTCGAGTTATGAAAAATCAGTCGTTATCTCTTTTTTGGAACGTATTGGAAAATGGATTGCTTATATTCTAATTATTTTTGGACTTTTGTTATATTGGAGCTATTCAAGACAAAAGAAAGAAAAAGAAAAGGAAGTTCCAATTGAAATCCAAAATCTAAAATAAAAACAAGAAAAAGGAGGATGGTGAATATCCTTACGCAAAAATACCGCAAGCTTTTTGGTGAAATGTGAGGATTCACATTTTACCAAAGGGCTTGTACCTTTTCTCAGTAAAAAGACTTTCCCGACCCTCGGAAGGGAGTGTCTTTTTACGCTGATTTGTATTGTTAATCAGGATAAATTATAGACTTAATGAATTGATATAAGCTTTTAGAACAATGTCATCAATAAATACAGCGGCGTTCTTTTGCTTCTCCTATGTTTGTATTATATAATCTAAGTGAAGAAGGGCGAGAGCAGATTTTGCTTTAAATAGCCTTACGGTATATTCAAGAAAAGAGATTGCCTCCTCTTCTTTAACCTTTTAGAATCTGAACAGAATGTAAGGAATTTGCTCATTATAATGAGTCTTATAGCCAGTATATCCAGTCAGGAGAAAAGATGAAGAAAGGTTATCACTTACCTAAACCAGATAAGATGAAGGTATTATTAAAGCAGACAGTTGGAATTGATGTTGCGAAAATGAATTAGTTGTATCTCTTGGTAGAATGGATGAGCAGATCAGCATAGAAGTTTATGCTTATAAAGTATTTCCCAATACTAAAAAAGGATTTTCAAGCCTTGTATCATGGGTAAATAAGCAGACATCAAATACAACAGAGGTACGGTACGTAATGGAGGCAACAGGGGTTTACCATGAATCCTTGGCATATTATTTATGTAGTATTCAAAAACAAGTCAGTATCGTTTTACCAAATAAAATCAGTAATTATGCGAGAACACTTGATATAAAAACCATAACTGATAAGAGCGCTTCACAAGCCATTGCGAGATTTGGTTTGGAAAGGAAGTTGGATGTTTGGCTACCTCCTTTAAAAATATTTAATGATCTGAGGCAGCTTTGTCGGGAACGTGAGCAGTTGGTACAGGAGAGAACAATGTTAAAAAATCAACTACATGCAGAACGTACTTCTGCAACATCAAGTGAAAACTCAGTGCAACGAACTAAAAAAAGAATAGCTCTTATTGATTTGCAGGAAAAGGAGATAAGAGAAGAAATTGCTGTACTTATCAAAGGAGATCAAACTCTAGTGGAAAAGATGAAAATGGTATGTTCTATTCCCGGAATTGGAAATCTAACTGCTGTAACGATTATAGCAGAAACCAATGGATTCGAGTTAATAAAGAATAAAAGACAGTTGGTTAGTTATGCAGGATTAGATGTCAGAGAAAAGACATCTGGAACCTCAGTGAAATCCAAACCTCGAATCTCCAAGCGGGGTAATAGGAATTTAAGAAAGGTAATGCACTTTCCAGCATTAGCTGCAATTAGGACTGATGAAAGGTTCAAAGATATTTTCTTACGATTGGTTTCAAGACATGGTATCAAAATGGAGGCTATAGTTGCCATCCAAAGAAAACTGCTAGAATTGACTTTTATCTTATGGAAAAACAATTCTTATTATAATTCAGAACACCAGTATCAAATCATTCCGTTTCAGTAAGTAACGGTATAAATAAGGGGAAGCATAATTCTCCACCGATAATTTGTTTAAGAGGATAGTTTTAGCTTATACCCTCCGCACCATTTTTGCGTTTACTCAAATCTAGTATTTAACCTTAGTATAAAGACTGGAATTCATAAAAAAAACATCGAAAACCATCGAAAAAACCCGATAGCTTTCGATGTAAACTTAAATATACCAATATTACTTATTAGTCATTACTTTGTAGGTAGGATCTTCGATAATATTCACATCTATGACTGTTTCAGCATTTTTTAGTAACTGTCTGCAATCTTGGCTTAAATGACGTAAATGTAGTTTTTTACCTTCCTTGTGATACTTTTCCGTAATTTTATTCAAGGCTTCAATTGCGGACATATCTACAACTTTGCTTTCCTTGAAATCTATTATCACCTCATCGGGATCGTTTACAACATCAAATTTTTCGGTAAATGCCATAGCAGAGCCAAAGAACAGCGGACCAAAAATTTCGTAATGCTTTACACCATCTTCATCTACATACTTTCTTGCACGAATACGTTTGGCACTTTCCCAGGCAAATACAAGAGCTGAAATAACTACACCTATCAAAACGGCTAAAGCTAAGTTGTGTAATAGTACAGTTATAACTGCTACCAGCATACCAATAAAAATATCGTGTCGAGGCATTTTATTAATAATTCGAAAGCTGACCCACTCAAATGTGCCTATAGCTACCATCATCATCACCCCGACTAATGCCGCCATTGGAATTTGCTCGATTACAGGACCTGCAACCAGAATGATCAATAAGATTGCTATAGCTGCAACTATTGCAGAAAGTCTGGCTCTCCCTCCAGCTCCGACATTCACTAAAGTCTGGGCAACCATTGCACATCCACCCATTCCTCCGAAGAAACCGTTGGTGATATTTGCTATACCCTGTGCGGCAGCCTCACGGTTAGATTGCCCTTTTGTGCTGGTTATTTCATCAACCATATTCAATGTTAGCAGACTTTCAATCAATCCAACTCCTGCCATTACTAAGGCATAAGGGAAAATAATTTTCAATGTTTCCAGACTAAAAGGAATAGCAGGGATATGAAATGAAGGCAAAGAACCTCCTACAGAGGCGATATCAATTACTTTTTTAGTATCGATACCGAAAAAATATACAATTCCAAAGACAACTATTATTGCTACTAAAGATGCAGGAACCGCCTTTGTGAATTTTGGCTATATAAATACGATGGCTATAGTTAATAATGTCAATCCTGCCATCAGAAAAAGTGCCGAACCTTGCATCCAACCTTCAATCCCGTTTTCAACAACTTTAAATTGAGCTACCTGTGCCATAAAAATTATTACTGCAAGACCGTTTAAGAAACCATACATTACCGGTTGTGGGATCAAGCGGACAAATTTACCCAGCTTAAATATTCCTACTGAAAATTGCAGTACACCTGCTAATATAACCGCAGCAAAAAGATATTCCACGCCGTGTGATGCAGCTAATGCGATAAGTACGACTACCGTTGCTCCAGCACCTCCGGAGACCATTCCGGGTCTACCTCCTAAGATTGCGGTCACAATGCCCATCAAAAATGCTGCGTAAAGTCCTGTCAATGGGGAAAGCCCCGCCAGAATTGCAAAGGATAAAGACTCAGGTATCATGGTCATGGCTACTGCAAGACCAGCAAGAATTTCGTTTTTGTAATTAATTTTCTGTTTGAAATCAAACAAATTGATAATTTTCTGCATAAAGATTATGTTTAAAGATGTAAAAATGTAAATAGAAAAGTATGTACACGAAAGCAAAACCTTCGAGTACAACAGAGAAGCCAATAAATTAAAATTGGGAAATATAACAGTTAGCCTAAGATCAAGGCGGAGTAACTTGGGACGATATTTGTACTGTTCTTTTCATTAAGTGGTGCAAAAGTACAATTTATAGTTGTTGTACACAATTTAACACGAAATAAAACTAAAAAAAATTGTTTTATAACACAGAATCTTTTCTTTGGTCGCAGATGTGGAAAGAAAAGAAGTCAGATAAATCAAATATTGAGGATAGTGAATATCCTCACGCAAAAATACCGCAAGCTTTTTGGTAAATGGGAGCATTTGCATTTTGCCAAAGTGCTTGCTTCTTTTTTTTACTGCAAAAAGACTTTCCCGAACTTCGGAAGGGAGTGTCTTTTTGCAGCCCGCCCCAATAATTATAGGGGTTGGTTTAGTTAACAGGAATGGGTTGCGACCTAAAATCTTTCAAATTGAGAAAAAAGCCTCTATTCTGTGTCAATCCGTTGCGAAACAAACCCCATAAAAGAGAGCATCCCATTTGTGTTAGTGCAGAATTGATATATAAATCTTGTTTTTCTAATGCTTCAGCAAGGGAGCAACTGGGTGTGTCATCTATAGCTTCAGATTGCTTTAACAGTTCGGCAAATTCTTCGGTCACAAATGGTAAATTAGTTACAGTTTCATATTTCTCGGAATTGGGTTGTTTTATATTCCCAATAGTAGAAAGTATTACTTGTCCAGTAAGTTGGCTATTGCCAAAATCCATCCAATATAGGGGACGGTTGGAATATGCTCTGCTGTAGCTTAGCCGTTGCAAAATATCAGCAATTTCTAAACGAGACTTTACACTGTCTACACAACTAATGAAAATATTGGCACTAGCGTTTTCGGGCAATCTGTCTAAACTGTCTTTTTCAAATTTTATCGTTTCTGCTTTCCAGTTTGTACCCGACCAACGATTGGCACGGTTTATTAAGGCTACTGATTTATACAATCCCGTTTCACATTCGGCAAAACGCTGTCTGCCTAAATTGGCTTCCGTTATACTATCATCATCCCACAAGCGAACGCTCAAACCTGAATGCCCCAAAGTAATAAGGCTATGGTTCATTTCAATTAAAGCCGTTAGTACTTTTGAACCTGTTCCACCCGCACCGATAAGATTTACCGATATTGGGTTTGTGGGATTTATTAAATAGTTGTCTGTAAAATGGACTTTTGTTTTTTCTATATTCATTGCAATACATCTTTTATGGTTTTCTTACTGTTTATTAATACTTCTTTTGGGAAAACTTTGTTGGTATTTATAAGACTTTCCCAAAGTGTTACACAGTTTCCCTTTATCGGGTTATAATCGGGCATCAGATGGCTGAAATAACTATTAAAAAAGTAATGTTCCCATGCGCTGGTAAACGCTTCCAATAAAGCAATTTTCTTTATTTGAATATCCACAGTACCCATGCACACATTCCCATTTTCGTGAACATTGAAAAATGGAGCATTGTATAGTTTGGTATTTTCGTTAGGTCTTCGGTTACTTCCCAAAGCAAAAATCGAAAGGCTATTTTTGTTTGCAATCCATAACATGGCAGGAACGTTGGCGAATCCTTTCGGAATTCCCAAACTTTCTGTAAAATACAATTCTCTTTGTATCGCTTTGGTAAACCAAATTACTTTATTATTGCTGCTGTCAATGTGTAAAATACTATTGCTCATTATTCCCTCAGATTTCAAACAAGGTTCTTTTTGTTCTTTTGTTGTTTTCAATGCCTTTGCCAGTTGGCTTGCTTCTCTTACTGTCAAAGGGTGGGCATTAATGGGATTGCCATTTTTGTCCATATCAAAATGTTCTACATAAGTAGCAGAGTTTATTCCTTTGGTTTGATAGAATACCAATGCTGATATAGGATGGTATAGCTTTCCAAAATTCGCTGTAATGTCTTTCATAAGGATTATTTTAAAAGTTATTCAGGATGTATATTAATTCTTCGATAAGGGCAAATAACCGATTCTCAAAATCGAGATTTTTTTTGGTTATGTCACTTCCGTCAAAACGTTTAAGAACACAAGGTTCTTCTATTTCTACGTATTCTTGTAATTCACTATTTACACATTGAATAATATTTTTCATTCAACCAACCTTTTCCATCAGCATAAAAAGATATGTAGTAATCCATTGTTAAAATGTTATCTGTTTCTTCTTCTTCTTCTTCTTCTTCTTCTTCTTCGCTAGGTCTTGCATTTCGAAATACATTTTCATTTGGATATTGCTCTAAAAGGGCATAGGCTTCTTGAGCTAATTTTAAACAATC
>NZ_JBPYCT010000025.1:0-1387 GCF_051846875.1 Flavobacterium sp. ARAG 55.4
CAACTGTTCCGTAAACTTTAGTTTGAGAAGCATCAGCAGTTACCGTAATTGGTTTTGCTGTAATAGCAAAATCTTTACTTACATAAGTAATTAAATATTTAGTTCCTGCGGAAAGAGTTCCTTGGTTTATTTCATAATTTCCTATATTTTCACCAGTATCTCTGCTTAAAGTACCTGTAAAACTATCACCTGTCAATAAAGCAGGAGATACCGTATAGGTGAAAACAGGATCGGTAGAACCATAAACTTTAGTTTGAGAAGCATCAGCAGTTACTGTAATTGGTATTTGATTTAATTTTAATGTAAAATCATAAGTCGCAGTACATCCATTTGTATCAGTTGCTCTAACTGTAAAATTACTATCCGAAACCTGAGTTGATATCCCGGAAATCAATCCTGTCGAAGATAAATTAAATCCTGATGGTAAATTTCCTGATGAAATATCAAAGGTTTTTGTTCCTGTTCCTCCCGTTACATTAATAGACTGACTATATATTGAATTATAATCATATCCTGGTAATGAAACTGTTGCAAAGTCAATAGCAGTAGGCTCAGTTATAGTAAATATCTGTGTATCCTGACATAAATTAGCATCTTTTACCGTAACCGTGTAAGTACCGGCAGCAAGTCCTGTGGCTGTTGCTCCACTACCTCCTGATGGTGCCCATGAATAGGTATATGTACCAGTCCCCCCCGTTGCACTTACAGTTGCAGAACCATTAGTACCTCCATTACAGGAAACATTCGTTTGTGAAACTGCAGAAGCCACCATAGCTGTTGGTTGTGTAATGGTAAAGTTTTTCACAATACTACAACCGTTGTTATCTGTTATTAAACAATTGTAATTACCTGCTGCTAGACCTGTAGCTGAAGCAGCGGTTCCCCCTGAAGGACTCCATAAATAAGTATATGGTCCTGTTCCTCCAGAAGCAGTCACACCTGCTGAGCCCGTAGCGCTTCCATTACACAAGACATCCATTTGATAAGTAGACGCTTCAAGTGCTGCAGGCTGCGTAATAGTAAAACTCTGTGTAGTCTGGCAAGAATTAGCATCTGTAATTGTAACTGTATAAGTACCCGCAGCAAGTCCTGTAGCTGATACACCAGTCCCTCCTAATGGTGACCATACATAAGTATACCCAGGTGTACCACCTGTTACTGAAACTGTGGCTGAACCATTCGTACCTCCATTACAGGAAACATTCATCTGAAAACCAGCCGTTGCTACTAAAGCCGGTGGTTCTGTGATAGTAAAACTTTGTGTTGCCGTACAAGAATTAGCATCGGTTACCGTTACTGTGTAAGTTCCGGCAGTAAGTCCTGTTGCTGTTGCAGCAGTTCCGCCAGACGGTGACCATGAATAGGTATATGAACCAGTTCCACCCGT
>NZ_JBPYCT010000025.1:1487-14916 GCF_051846875.1 Flavobacterium sp. ARAG 55.4
TAAGTATAACCTCCGGCACCACCAGTAGCAACATTTACAGAAGCTGCTCCATTTGAACCTCCATTACAAGCAATATTAGTCTGTGAGGATGCTGTTAGAGAAAGTGCTGGTGGTTGAGTTATTGTGAAATCAACTGAAGTTGTACATGAATTTGCATCTGTAACAGTACATGTCCAGGTTCCGGCTGTTAAACCTGTAACCGAATTAGTTCCATCTCCCGTTGGGTTACCCGGTGTCCAGTTGTATGAGTATCCAGAAGTTCCTCCGCTCACACTAACAGAAGCAGCTCCTGTTGCACCACCACTACAGGCAACATTTGTTTGAGAGACTGCACTTGCTGCTAATGCTGTGGGCTGAGTAATCGTATAATTACGTGTAGCAATACAACCAATATTATCTGTTACTGTTACAGTATAAGTTCCAGCAGAAAGACCGGTTGCAATAGAACCTATACCTCCTGAAGGTGACCAGCTATAAGTATAAGGTGAAATTCCTCCTGTAGGAGTTACTGCCGCAACTCCATTGGATCCTCCGAAACAAGAAACATTACTTTGAACCCCGATAGCTGTAGAAATAGAAGAAACAGTTAAAGTTCCTGAATTAGAATTGGTACTACAAGAACCGTCCTTAGCCACACAGCGGTATTGATACCCACTCATTCCTGCTGTAGCTCCAGTGATATTCAAAGTACTTGTTGTGGCATTAGAGTAAACACCTCCATTAGTAATATCAGTAAAACCGGAACCGGTATTTACTTGCCATTGAAAAACCGTGGCACCAGTCGCAGTGATACTAAAAGTTGTATTATTACCATTACAAATTGTTCTGTTAGGTGGATTAGAACTTACAGTAGGATTTGTACATGAAGGAGCTTCAAATAAACGGAAGTTGTCGATTGCAAATTCTTGGGCCGCTGAACCATCGGCACTCACTCTGAAACGTAAACTTAAAATTGTACCAGTTCCAGAAATATTCCAGTTGAATTCCTGAAAAGTTTTAGAGAGTTGAGTTCCATCACCGTAATTATCACCATCAGTATCTTCAGAAAGATAACCTGCATTTGTTGATGATGTATCTCCATTAAAACCTCCAACTCTTGTCCAGGCGCCACCATCAATACTATATTCTACAATCAAAAAATCATAAGTAGCTCCAAAAGTTGGATTTTGCCATCCTTGATTTCTATGTGCTGCAAAAAAACCTTTAAAAGTCAGCCCTGTTTTACCACTAATATTAATTCCAGTCCATGTAATATTTTGTATTTTATCGTTTGTATCAGTAACTCCTGTTTTAGCTCTATCTGTATCTTCTCCTGCCCAAAATTTTGCTCCTTGAACATTCTGGTATGTTGTAAAAGGATCACCCGGGAAAGGAGCTTGTAAATTAAGATTAGTCCCATCTGTTCTCATGAAATAGTAGGCATAAGGAACGGAAGGAAATCCGGTATCGGTTGAAGGCGTTCTGGTTCCACTACTTGGAGCTCCTGTATCCTCGAAGGTATCACTCCAAAATTGTGTTTGTGCCTCTCCTTTCAACCAAAAGAGACAGAGCAACATAGTAAAAATTAAAGTAAAGTTTTTTTTCATACTTACATATTTAATTTATTAATAATTTATTTAATTCATTTTTTTTAGTTGCAATAAATTGATCAGCAGTCATAATGCCTTCATCACAACTGAGTATTTTAACAGCTATTTGTTTATTATCTCCACAGGCTACATTCAAGGTTTCTGTAATAGAAACTAAAGTCCCGGGTTGACACTGATGGGTTTCATTTAATACCTGCGCTGAAATTATTTTAAGCTGTTCTCCAAATAAAGAAGCATCAGCTCCTGTATTCCAAGGATTACAAGAGTTAATTAGCGCAATAATTTCCTCTGCAGACATTCTTTTCCAATTAACATACGTATCTGATAACTCAGGTTTCTCATAGTAACAGGCAAGTTTATCATCCTGAGGTTGGTTAGGGATACTATTTGCAAATTGCAACATATTTGCCATATTCAAAGCCACTTGAGCCATACGTTGACTTAACTTTACAGCTAGCTTTCCGTAAGTATCTCCTTCTTCAATTACTACGGGATCATTAAAAATGATATTTCCTTCATCAAATTTTGAACTCATAAAATGAGCACAAATAGCGGTTTTAGTTTCCTGATTTTTCAGCACTTCAAAAATGGGCATTGATCCCCGATATTGTGGTAAAGGCCCCGGATGAAAATTGACAAATTTATTTTCTCCGTATAACAAAATACTTTCCGGAATTAAGAAAGGAAACGAAATACAAAAAATATAGTCGGGTTGAATACTTTCAATCCAAGGTCTCATTTCTCCAATACTTTTTCTATCTGGAAAAGATTTAAACCCAAAATTATTACCCTCTGATTCCCTTTCTAATGCGTCTACAATTCTTTCATTACCTTTTCCAATTCCTATAGCGCAAATGAATTTTTCATAAGCAAGAAGCTGCAAAGCGGGAAAAGCAAATTTTCCACCACATAATACCATTATTTTTTTTTGTGTTTCCATATTAAATACAGGCATAACTGTTATACCAGGCAGATGTAGAATTATTTAATTCCTGATTTGTTAATTCTTCAAAATACTCAAAAACATTATCAATCTTATTTCTTAATTCTAATTCACATTTGCCATCGTCAGTCTTAATTATTGTCGCATTATATAATGGCGAAATTGAAGTATTGGTTTTTTCGTCAAAATAAATAGATCCTCTTGGGCTTTTGAATGTAAAAGAATGTAAATCCGAAGCTATTTGAGACATATTGTTTTTACATTCTACCATTAATTCTACAACTTTTAAACCGATAAAAGCACTTTCCCAACTTAACAAAGAAAACAGATTAGGTGTTCTACCAGCTGCTGTCAAAACTTCAACAAAAGTTTTGTTTTCAACAGAATCTATTTTATTTGACCAGACTGCAATGCCTTTTATTTGTGTTCCGGGATATTCTGCATCAGCCAGCATCATTTCCTCAAATCCAAAAGGGGTTAAATATACTGGTACATTTTTCTTATGAAGTATGTTTTTGATACCTTCAAAATACCATTGCACAAAATCGCCGCTAAACAAACTTAACAAAGCTGCATCAGGAAATTGCTCCAAATAATTTTTTAAAGGTTCCATGGTAAAATCTTCTTCTTTATATCCCGTGGCATGATTAAAAATGATTTTCCCACCGTTATCTTCAAACCCTTTAGAAATACTATAGGTGTGTAAATATCCTCCATCATAATACCCTGTTACCATTCCTGCTGACGTATAACCATCATTTACAGCCTGTTTAGCAGTTAGTAAAGCTCCCAATGAATTATGCAAAGTATGGTAAAATATATTAGGACAACTTGGCCATTCTTGTGGCAAACTGGCTCCAGCATCTAAGACAATCAACATTCTATTTGCTGCCAAAAAAAGTGGTCGGAGTAATTGTGCCATTCGATGTCCTATGTATGCAATCACTACAGCAGCATTTTCTTCTAATAAAAGTTTTTCAGCACTGCGATAGCATTGCTGCTTATCTGCTCCAAAACCAATATTCTCCGTAACAATTCTTATATCTTTTCTACCTAAATATTGTAACCCTGAACGCAATCCTTCATAAAGATCAAATCCAATGGTTTGGTAATACGTTGATCGGGGCAATAAAATTCCTATTGTTTGCATATAGCTATTTAATAATAAAAAAGGGAATTTCAGGTTTGAAAATTCCCTCTTAATAGTTTCAATTAATTTCTACTTGGAAAAATTCCTTCAATTGCAATACAGTAATTAAGGATCAAGTATGGATTTACATTAGAAAACGGATAACCTGCTCCTGATAAATCCGTACTACCGGATATTTCTGTTCCTCCGGTAAATACATTTGTTTCTGGCATGGAGGTATAAACACTGGATGCTGCTAGTCCCGGAAAGCCATCTACAGCTGCACTTTCGTCAGCATTTGCATTACTAGCTTTCATTTGAACGTGCATCGAGTTCAACGTGTGAACGTGCGCAGGAATATTTGATGTTGTTAATGATACTGTTGTAGTTCCTGCCTTCTCACCCATATCATAATCAGGAAGTCCAGACCCTTGTCCTTGTCCGATAGGAATACGCCCCTGAAGATCTGGAAGTTGGAATGTTTGAACACCATCTCCACCATAAGTTGTTCCGATTAATGAAAACAAAGCTGTATACTGAGCAATTGAATTCATCTGCCCCTTACAGTAATCATAACCTACTGGTGAGAAATAAAAACCGAATATTTTTACCTCGCCGATAAATGGTTCTGTAGACATAATATTGTAATTTAGTTAATAATTTATCTAATTAATTACGGCTTGGAAAGATACCATAAATAGCAATCGAATAATTCATTACCAAATACGGATTCATAATACTGAAAGGAATATTGCTTCCCGTAATATCTGTAGTTCCTGTAACTTGTGTACCACCAGTGTATACTCCCGGCTGCGCGGCAGATGTATAAAGACTTGTACTAGCCAATCCCGGAAAGCCATCTTGAGGAGAACTTTCATCGGCGTTTGCGTTACTAGCCTTAATTTTTACCGATACATTATTCATTGTATGGATATGGGCAGGAAGATTAGAGCTCAATAAAGTTACAGATGTAGTCCCTGCCATCTCACCCATTGAATGAGAAGGAAGACCTGGTCCTGTACCCTGTCCAATAGGCATACGGCCTTGTAAATCAGGAAGTCCAAAAGTTGTTTGTCCATTACCCCCATAAGTAGTGCCTAATAACGAAAATAAAGCCGAATTTTGCGCAATTGATAAAATTTGACCTGCACACAGCATATAGCCTTTTGGCGCAAAATTGAATCCAAAAATTTTAACCTCTCCGATAAATGGTTCTGTTGACATAATTTAAATTTTAAAGTTGTTTGAAATAATTTTCTGTTAAAAAAAAGTAAATATATTAAATTTTATAATATATTGCCTACGATACTGCTTATATTTACCAAAAACATAACATAGACCTTCAATCTACTAATAACCAATTAATCACAACTCAGTACAAATCATGATGGTTAGAAAAAATTCTTTAGAAATAGAACGCGTACTGATTTTTCTAGAATCAATAACACTCAAAGTCATTGAAAAAAAATTAGATACAACAACTTTTTTACCGGGCCTTGCTTTGGGACCAAATTGTATTTATGTAGATTTTAACCAACTAAAATACCCAGGAGATTTACTTCATGAAGCCGGTCATTTAGCGGTAACTGATAGCGACACAAGAAAAAGTATTGGCACAGACAAGCTTTCCGAAGAATGGCCTACACAAGGTGAAGAGATAGCAGCTATTCTATGGTCTTATGCTGCATTAACCCACTTGAATCTTGATCCTTCTTTTGTATTTCATCCTGATGGTTATAAAGGAAATTCAGAATGGTTTATTACCAATTTCACCAATAGAAATTATATTGGTTTGCCATTTTTAGAATGGCTAGGTTTAACTTTAGATCCTGACAGAGCTTCTAAAGAAGGAAAAGAAGCCTTTCCGGTAATGCAAAAATGGATTAGAGATTAGATTATGGATAGATTAGTACGCGCAATTAAATTCCCTATTGTCTTTGATAAAGAAAAATTAGCAACAGACACCATCAAAATTCTAAATCAAAAATGGACAAACCATTACAACACCAATGATTATTCCGGCAAATGGACTTCAATTGCCTTAATATCTAAAGGCGGAAACCCCGAAAACATTAATGCCTTTTCAGGTAGTGCAGAAAAATTTCTTCCTACTGAAGCTTTAGCCCTATGTGACTATTTTAAAGAAATTCTGGATAACTTTTTGTTTGAAAAAATCACTGTTAGATTATTAAATCTTGGGGCTGGAGCAGAAATAAAACCACATACCGATTATTGCTTAGGCTATGAAGATGGTGAGTTTCGGTTACATATACCCATAATAACAAATTCAAATGTTGAATTTATTCTGGATGGTCAACGAATAATTATGAATGAAGGAGAATGCTGGTATTTAAATACTAATTTTTTGCATTCTGTAAAAAATGGAGGCGACACAGACCGCATTCATCTGGTTATTGATGGGATCAGGAATGAATGGACCGATACTCTTTTTTTTAAAGAAGCTCCCGGTGATGCTTTTAAAAAACCAACTCCTGTTATTCATGAAGATCAAAAAAAACTGATTATTGCCGAATTAGAAAAAATGAATTCCCCTGTAGCCAAAGAATTAATTGATAATTTGAAAAGAAACTAAATTATTTTATCTCTTCTCTATAATTGTGTTTTCCATAACTAAAATATCAAGAGCTGTTTCCTTAAACAAATTGATAGCTTCTAATGGTGTTTCGACAATAGGCATTCCTTTTTTATTAAAACTAGTGTTGAGGATAACTGCAATTCCACTATGTGTCTGAAATTCAGCTATCAATTTTGCGAATTTAGGATTCCAAATTTCATCTACTGTTTGTACTCTGGCTGTACCATCACAATGGGTAACATTTTTAAGTTGCTCTAAGTATTCTGTTCGTGTTTTGTCTACTAAAATCATGTAAGGACTATTTCGCCCTTTTTCAAAATAATTCTTAACTTTCTCTTTTAATACTGCCGGAGCAAAAGGACGAAAATCTTCCCTGAACTTTATATTTCTATTGATATGATTTTTCATATTTTCAACACCTGGATGTGCAAGTATACTTCTTCTTCCAAGTGACCGTGGACCAAACTCTGAACCTGACTGAAACCAGCCAATTGTTTTTCCCTCATTTAATTTTGCCGCACAATACGCAAGCAATTCTTCATCACTTAAATTAAATTGCTTATTAAAATCTTCATTTATCTCTCTCTTCACGACAGCATCCGTTTCTTCCTGAGAATACTGCTTCCCAAAACAGGTACTACCATCATGCTTCAATTTTTCTTTACCAAAATGACTTACCCATCCATAAAAAGCACATCCTAAAGCCAAACCATTATCCCCCGCCGCAGGTTCAAAAAAAATATTCTTAGCAACCAATGAATCTTCCAGTTTTGCATTTGCAACTGCATTGAGAGCAACGCCTCCTGAATAGCATAAATTTTCATGTGGAAAACGCTCCATTCGAAATTTCAAACAACTTAAAACTGCTTTTTCAACCTGTTCCTGAGCCCATCTGGCAACATTTGCATAATAAGAAAAATGTTGTAAAAAATATTCATAGCCTTTTGAAGGATTAACAAAGTTTTCTTTCCAATCTTCTGTTACAAATAAACATTCCGATCTGAACTCAAAGGCTTCACAATCAAAACTATTTGATTTACCAAAAGGTGCTAATCCCATTAATTTCCCAACATCTTCTAAATCACCAAAAACGTATTTACTAATGGCGGCATAAAATCCTCCTATTGAATGTTTTGTAGTAGACATAGCTAAAACAGCATTGTTTATTTCGCCCATTTCACTAAAATCCTTAAATAGCGGAGTTAATGTATTATTCTGAAAATGATAAAAGCTATCTTTTTCACACAACATCTTATTTTCAGCTATGAATTCCGGACGAATTGTTAACTTGTCTTCAGGATGTAATTCCAAATGCTGGCTTAACGGACTTCCACATCCATCAATAATCATTACTGCGCATTCTGAAAATGGAGAAGTTCCTACAGCACTATAAGCGTGGGCTAAATGATGTGAAATGGTAACAATTTCGGGGCTATTTGCATCAGAAAAAATCCTTTCCCCATGAAATTGTTTAGGGTCTGGAATATCAAAATTAGCACACTGAACAACCAAACTTATTGCACTCATATCAATTCCTTCAGCTTTTAAGCAATATTGAATAGCCAATGTATCATTGCCTCCATCATGTTTAATTCTGCTTAAACGCTCTTTTTCTATTGCAACACATATTTTACCATCTTTCAACAAAACAGCAGATCCGTTATGTGAAAGTCCTGTACCAATTATATAAATAGGTTTCATCATCTTCTAAATAGCGTGATTAAATTCAAAACAAAAACAAACATACTTTTTATTTTAATTTTGAAAATGAATTAATAATAATAAAATTAAAATGTAACTTTTTAAGAAAACTATTATATTAGTCCCTTGCAATTATAAATAATAATTTTGTGATTAGTAATTTTTATTAACTAATTTACCCCAAAATATCGTATAAAATGAAATTAGATTTGTTGGAAAATTTTTGGAATCGAATTTTAAGCACCAATTCTAAAACAGAAGAACAATCTGACTGGAATACTGAAACAGGATATTTATACCAATTGGGTATTAGCATGGAAGAAACCCTGCAGTATCTTTATCAGGAGCAACCATCTTTATTAATTTTTATAGATTGGATCGAAAGTAAAAAGAAAGAGGTTTTAAAATCAATTCATATTGAAAATGTCCTTTCGGAAAAAGACTTTGCTTTTTGGGAATCTAACGGCTATGTTGTTATAAAAAATGCTATCCCAATTGAAGATTGCATAGCGACCCAAAAAGCAATTTTAGATTTTTTAAAAAAAGATATAAATGACAGTAGTTCCTGGTACAAACACCATGAAAAACAAAGTGGATTAATGGTTAATTTTTATAATCATCCTACATTAGAGAAGAACAGAGCGTCAATAAAGATTCAAAAAGCTTATGAACAATTATATCAAACCACTAAAATATATAAAACGATAGATAAAGTAAGTTTTAATCCTCCTGTTACTAATGAATACAATTTTTTAGGTAGTAATTTACATTGGGATGTTAGTCTAAAACAGCCTATTCCTTTTCGATTACAAGGCTTATTATATCTTTCAGATTGTAATGAAAATGAAGGTGCTTTTAATTGCGTGCCTAATTTTCATAATCAAATAGCCAATTGGATGAATACAATTCCTTCCAATGAAAATCCAAGAGAATTTGCTTTAAAAACATTGGTTGCCAAGCCCATAATTGGTAAGGCAGGCGATTTCATTATTTGGCATCAAGCTTTACCTCATTGTGCTACTCCAAATTACGGAAAGACTCCGAGATTTGTCCAATATTTAACTTATTTTCCAGAAAATTATACTGAAAGTACGGAATGGATTTAGTGTTTTTTTGAGATTATTTTTAAACAAAATTTCGTTCTAATTGGTGCCCAACGGGCTACTTTAATCCGTAAATTCTATACATAAGATTTGCTTTATTCTTTACCTATGATCTGATTTAAACCTTGTCTTATCCTCTACAAACATTGAATTCAGATCTGAATTTTGCGTAACCTTAGTTATTAAGTACTTTTACTAAACTATTTATTTTTTTATATGAAAAAACTCTCCGTCATAATTCCTTGTTACAATGAGGAGAAAACAATAATCCAACTTTTGTCAAAAATCGAAACTGTTAATTTAACTGAGAATACCAGTAAAGAAATTATAATTATTAATGATTGTTCTACTGATTCATCAGAAAAATTAATTCGAAATTTTATAGCACTGCATTCTGAACTTTCTATAAAATATTTTAAAACTGATAACAATAAAGGTAAAGGAGCTTCTATTCAAATGGGGATTGCTAATGCAACAGGAGATTTTGTAATCATTCAAGATGCTGATTTAGAATATGACCCTGAAGAATACAATCTCTTATTGAAACCCATTTTAGATGGTTTTGCGGATGTAGTTTATGGATCCAGGTTCATGGGAAGCAAACCGCACCGCATTTTATTTTTTTGGCATACTATAGGCAATAAGTTCTTGACGTTTTTATCCAATATGGTTACGAACCTAAATTTGACTGATATGGAAACGTGTTACAAAATGTTTAAGTCTTCAATTATCAAAAATATTTCTTTAAAAGAGAAAAGGTTTGGTTTTGAACCCGAAGTTACTGCTAAAATGGTTCGGTTTCCTAATATAAGAATTTATGAAGTTGGAATTTCCTACTATGGAAGAACCTATGCGGACGGCAAAAAAATTAGTTGGAAAGACGGTTTTCACGCTATTTTTTGCATTATCAAATACGGACTTTTTAAAGCTAAATAACTTTTCAAATAGTAAACAAAAACTGTTAAAAAACAAACCGATAAGTAGTAGTATGAGTAAAAAAAACATAACAATTGCAGATACATATCAAAAAGATAATTTTAATAAAGAACTTATTTTACAAAAAATGACTTGGTTTTTAGCCATTGTTTCATTTTTACTGTACGCTAATACTTTGAACCACGGATTTGTTTTAGATGACATTGCTGTAATCGAACAAAATAAGTTGGTACAAAAAGGCTTAGCGGGAATTCCCGAATTATTCTCTACACTTTATTGGCAGGGATACTGGGATTCAAATGCAGGATTATATCGACCAATGTCCTTGATAGCCTTTGCCATCGAATGGCAATTAGCTCCTAATAATCCTTTTATCCATCATTTTTTTAATGTATTGTACTATGCTTTAAGTATTGTTTTATTATTCAAAGTCTTATATTATTATCTAAAGGGCTACAATGTTTGGATTCCCTTTTTTATCGTTTTACTGTTTGCGGTTCATCCTATCCATACCGAAGTGGTAGCCAACATCAAGAGTCGGGATGAAATATTTTGCTTCCTTTTTTTCACACTAAGCATTTATTTGCTTTTAATCAAAGAACAGAAAATTTTTCAGATTTTCGGAATCGTTTTTTTCCTTTTTTGTTTACTGTCTAAAGAAGCCGGAATTTTATTTTTACCCATACTTGTTTTTTTATTTTGGTTAAAATATAAAAAAGAAAAATCTATTTTATTTTCCAAAATAATCCCAATTATTTCTATTAGCGCATTGTGGCTGCTATTACATCGTTACATTATTTTAAGCTCGCCATTCAAAAGAATTGAGTATTCATATTTGGATAATTCATTATTTGGTTGCGATGATGTAATGACTAAAACAGCAACTGGGTTTACTATATTTGCCCGGTATATTATTAAGGCTATTTATCCATACACAATGAGTTATGATTATTCTTTTAATCAAATTCCTTGTGTTCCGTTAAGTTCTTTATCATTTATAGTAAGCTTACTGCTTATTGGAATACTTTTCTTTTTAATTTATTTTTTTAGAAAAAGAAATAGTATCATCAGTTTAGGAATACTATTTTTCTTTACTACCATTTTTCTTGGTAGTAATATCGTTGTTCTTATTGGAACGACAATGGGAGATCGCTTATTATACACTCCTGTTTTAGGAATGATCATTGCTGTTGTTTTTTTATTACTTTATTTTTCAGAAAACAAAACATTAAAAACTTTTTATCATCCATCAATTTATTTTCTATGCTTTGTTTTTCTGTTGTTTTCATTTAAAACTTATAATAGAAATAAAGTTTGGAAATCAAATGCCTCTTTATTTACTGAGGATCTATTAAATGCGCCCAATAGCGCAAGAGTAAATTTTAATTATGCAACCGTGCTATTTAACCAATTACCATCAGATGTTGAACTTCAGCAACAACAATTGCCTTTAGTTATTGATGCTTATAAAACGGCCTTAGCAATTGATCCCAAAGATAAAGGATCTCTAACCAATTTAGGCGTTTGTTATTATCGAATCAAAGACTACGAAAAATCGATAGAAACTACAAAAAAGGCTTTGGCATTAGCAAAAGAGGATTATTCCCTGAAAGCTAATTTAGCCGATGCATATTTTAGAAACAATAATTTAGACAAAGCCATTGCTATTTATAAAGAATTGATACAAAATAATTACATATTGGAAAACACATACAATTATTATGGAGCAGCTTTATTTAGTAAAAAAGAATATACTCAATCCATTGCAGTATTTAAAGAAGGACTAAAAATGAATAAAAGTTCTGTTGAATTATGGATGAATTACGGAAATACCTTAGCAGCATCTGGAAACCTTAAGGGGGCTATCACTGCTTTTGAAAAAGCTTATGAATTAAATCCAAATGAAAAAAATGCATTAAAATTTTTAACTATGGCGCATCAACAATTAGGAAATACAGAAAAAGCAAATCACTATTATGCCGAGTTTATAAAAAAATAAAATTGGTTTTATTTCATTCTGCTTTTTGATTAATATATAATCCGGATTGAAATCATTGGGTTATGAAACTGTAATCGATGAGCAATACTGTTTCAAGCTGTTATCATTTAGAGTTTTTTAAACAGCCCCATAATACCGATCAGTCAAGTCCCTTTTCTTATTGGTACGTTTTGAAATTTTATTCCAAAATTTCTAAAATATCAGAAATATTCAATGAATGAATCGGATAAAAGATCAGACATTTATATTCCATTTACTTACTTTGAATTATTATAATATAAGACTGGTCATCAATCAGTACTCCATTTTTAAATATAACGAACCAATGTACTAAATCCATGTTGATGGGCAGTATTATATCCTCTTCTGTCGGAATGCCGATGTGGTAATAACAGGCTTTTCTGCGGTATTGCAAAAAAGAAGAAAAAATCCTTATTTTTCTCAAACATTCCTGCGGTAGTTTCAATTATTTAGCTCATTTCTCCTGAAATCTTTTATTTCTTACTCTTACTATTTGATAAGTAACCGAAAAAGTCGCAGTGAAATTTTGTTACAATTTGTAACTAAAAATACAACTATAATTGTTACAATATGTACTAATTTTGCAAAATGTAAAATGAGATGATCATGGAAAGAGCAATTGTACATATCGATATGAATACTTTTTTTGTTTCTTGTGAAAGACTGACCAATACTGCATTAAATAATATTCCACTGATTATTGGCGGTGGTGACCGTGGCGTTGTAGCTTCCTGCTCCTATGAAGCCCGAAAATTTGGTGTACGCTCCGCTATGCCTATTGCTATGGCACTTAGACTTTGCCCTCAGGCCAAAGTAATGAAAGGAGATATGGAATTGTATTCTCAATTCTCGCATACTATTACCGAGATTATTCAACAAAATGCACCTGTGGTTGAAAAAGCCAGTATTGATGAATTTTATCTGGACATTAGCGGTATGGATCAATTTTACGGCTGCTACAAATGGACTAATGAACTGGCTGGGACTATTACAAAAGAAACAGGATTACCCCTGACCTTTGCTTTATCGGTTAACAAAACGGTTTCTAAAATTGGTACCGGTGAAGGAAAACAAAAGCAAAACCTGGAAATACCACAACATTTGGTACAGCCTTTTTTAAACCCTTTATCCATTCAGAAAATTCCAATGGTAGGTGATAAAACCTTTCAGCTTCTTTCCCGAATCGGTATCCGGACCATTCAAACGCTCTCTGAAATGCCGGTCGAAGTCTTGCAAAAAATGATTGGAAAAAACGGCATTGAACTTTGGAAAAAAGCCAATGGAATTGACAACAATCCTGTGGAACCTTACTCTGAAAGAAAATCAATATCTACTGAGCATACTTTTACACAGGATACTATTGATATTCCGAAACTTAAAAGATTATTACTGGGGATGGTGGAAAAACTGGC
>NZ_JBPYCT010000026.1:0-10437 GCF_051846875.1 Flavobacterium sp. ARAG 55.4
GAAATTAAAAAAGAATTCGAAACTGAAAATGGCATAACAGGTCTTGTCCGTGTTTTTAAAGCAAATTCCCATATTCGAATGAATTGGAAACCGAAAAATTGGGAAAATATGTCAACAATTCAAATTAGAGTAATTGGAAATCAGACTAAGGCAACCATAGCCATCCATCGAGAGAAATTATTGAATACCGAACAGCGAAATGAAATGAAAGCATATTGGACTGAGATAATAAAGAAAATTGGAGCAGAACTGTTGTGATAGTGTCTTTACAAATTATTTATGGCACAATTCTGAATTTCTTTGATAACCGGCTGATAAGAATTTGAAAAAAGTTAAAGCTGTACGTTCAAAAAGATAAAACGAATAAAGCCAAAACTGAAAACAACGAACTCTCAACCAATAACTATCATAAAATAGAAAGATTCTAATATTAATTTTGACATTACATTTTTCAAATATGTAAGCACAAGACAAAATAATAGTGTGGAAAAGCACTTATGTAAACACAACCGAATTTACCACCATTAATTTTAAAGACTCGATTGAAGTTAAGGGACACATCACAGGTCAAGGATTGGGGAAATTATTGAATGTAAATTATCAACTTGACATTAATAAAAAATGGGAAATTCAGTCAGTAAACATCAATTTTCAATCAGACAGTACGTTTAACATCTCACTCACAAAAAATAAAGACAATCATTGGGTCAATGAAAAAGGCAAAATCCTCGAACAATTGGATAACTGTATAGACATTGATATTGCCTTGACCCCTTTTACCAACACATTACCAATCAATAGGCTGGGTCTAGCAGTTGGAGAATCAAAAGAAATAGAAGTCGTTTACTTTGAATTACCTACCAAAAATTTTTCGCCTGCCAAACAGCGATATACCAATTTAGGAAATGGAGTTTACAAGTATGAAAATCTTTCTTCCGGATTTACTGCAAACTTAAAAGTTGACAGTCAAGGATTTGTTTTAGATTACCCAGGTATTTGGCATAGAGTGTTTTCAGAGCATGAAGCTACTGCAAGACAGAAAGAAGGATTTGCTTCTTCACTGATTTCAGATAACGCAAGTGACGAAATTGCTGGAAATAATATTTACGATTGGCTTATAGGAAGTTGGAATGTAGAAGCTGTTGATTATTTAGAAAACAATGAAATAATAAAATCACAAGGTGAATGGCATTTTGCCTATGTACTTGAAGGCAGAGCTGTACAAGATGTTTGGATTGCCCCGAAGCGTTTATTAAGAACACCAAACCTAAAACAGCCAAGAATTCGTTATGGTTCAAGCATACGTTATTTTGACGCAAAATCAAAAAAATGGTATGTTTATTGGTTCAATCCCGTGAGTAGTTCAGTAAGTAAACTTTATGGTTGGAAAGAGAAAAGTAATATTGTACAGGAAGGAACCGATGAAGATGGAAATATAATGCGGTGGACATTTCAGAACATAACCAACAAGTCATTTCATTGGAAAGGAGAAATTAGTACCGATAACGGAGAGACTTTTACTTTACAAGCAGAGTTCTTTGGAACACGAAAATATTAAACACCAAAACGAAAGTCTTTTCTACAACAATAGAGATACTTCAAACCATTGGACAACCTGACCCCGGCAACCGTATATTTTGGATTGGATCAAAGGAAATTCAAAAACATCAACTGATAAAGAAAAAATGTTGCTCAAAAGAATGAAAGAGCACCAAATTCAAGAGTTATAACTATTAACATATGAAATAACGAAGAATCCATTGCTCATTTTTATGACCACATATTGTGCTGTCCTCTATTCACAGGTCTTGTTTTTAAAGCAAATTCACACATTCGCTTGAATTGGTGACTTGCCCATTGGGGAAACGTGTTAACCGTTCAAATTCGAGTTATTGGAAACGAGTCAAAAACAACCATAGCCATCCATTAAGAGGAACTTTTAAATGATGTACAGAGAATCTAAGTGAAAGCATATTGGAACGAGATAATAAAGAAAATTGGCACTGAACTATTGTGAAGGTAATACTCAAATAAACCTAGAACTACTTAATTAAATATTCAACAATTCATACCAATTGTTCAGAAAACAACGACTAGTTGTTGAATCCAACTAAAAAGAGACCTTTTACAACTCATCGTAGTCAATTAAATTTCTTATTACTGGGCAGCGCAATCTACTTTTGCATAAACAAAATTGTAATAAGATGAACTTATTAAAAATTCAATCAAGTAAAAAGTATATAAAACCTTGGAAGGGATTTATATCTGTGGAAGACACTCAACTTTATCTTCAAGATTCAGGAGGTTTAGGCCCTGTTATTATTTACTTAAATGGCTCATATGCCAACCTCAAACACTGGGACCGTGTTATTCAAGAACTTGGCACAGACTATCGTCACATTTTGTATGATGAACGTGCCCGTGGTAAATCAAAGAAATCAAAGGATTACTCCTTTGATGCTTGCTTGCGCGACCTGACAGCTATTATCAAGGCAAGACAAATCAAAAATCCAATATTGGTTGGTTGGTCGTATGGAGCCATTTTAGCTACGCATTGGGTGAATAAAAATCCTGGAGTAGCTCGTGGAATAATAGCAATAGATAGTGCTGTACCTTATGGGCTTACGGGTGAAGAATCTCAAAAGCGTATTTATAAATTATTTAATCGCTTAAAATGGATTCTCCCTGTAATTGCTCCATTTGGTTTAGCTGCAAAAATGAGTGCTAAACAACATGCGGAAATCAATATCGAAATAAATGAAATTTCCGCAAAATTAGAACAAACCCTTATAGATATCAACATACCAGTATGGTATGTCTTTGCATCAGGCGAAAGTCGTGGCGGAGAAGCTCATGAATTTAAGGCCATGCGTGACAGTCTCAACCCCTTGTTGAAAAAAAATGAAAATTTGAAAGTATTTAAACAGGTAGAGAGCAATCACGAAAAGATTCTCTCAAAAGATTACAAAACGATAGGAAATGCTATTCAAACATTAAACAAGAACATTAAATAAATTTATATCCTTTTATTATGAATAACTCAAAACATTTAGGTCTGAAAATTTTAGAGGCACGAAAAAACATTAATTTATCACAGGCAAAACTAGCGAATATAATAGCCATTAGCCCTCAAGCTATTGGGAAGTGGGAACGTGGTGAATCAATGCCTGATATTATAATGTTGGATAAATTAGCTAAAGTCTTTGATGTAGATCTTAACTATTTTTCTAATGAAAGTAATAGTGGCTCACATAAAGTCGACCTACAGCAAAATTCAAATAAGCTACTTTCAAATGATTCAGGTACTCATTCCAATAACGACTATAGCTCAAATTGGGATATGTCTAGTGGGGATTGGGTAGATGCAGACTTTTCAGATTTGAAGAACCTTAAAGATAAATTCAGTAACTCTAATATGAAACGCTGTAAATTTATCGGTTCTGAATTATCAGGTCTTCTATTAAGAGGTAACAATATTGATGGATGTGATTTTACAGATTCTGAAATAAAAAGCAGTCAAATACAAAACTCTCAACTGATAAATAATGAGTTTCAAAATTGTGTGTTACAAGGGTCTGAATTTTCACAAAACCACATCAAAAACTGTAATTTTTCAAATGCCAATTTATCTAAGGTAAAGCTTATTTCAGGAACTTTTATAAATATAGAAGTGATAAAAACTGTTTGGAATCAAACCTCTTTTATTAAAATGTATTTTGAAAACATTGTTTTTGAAGGAAATATCGACAACTGTTCTTTTGATAATTGCAGATTTAAGAAAGTAACATTTCAAAATGCAGTATTAACCAATACCTTTTATAAAGGCAGAAAATTGAAAGGAGTTAAGTTTATCAACTGTAAAGCAGATAAAATGACTTACGAGTTTTTAAAAAATGCAAAGGCAGATTTGAAGGAGGTTACATTATTATCATATAAACAACTATGATAGACGAAAAAATAAACCTCTCAGAATTAAAAAATCTGAAGTTTGAATACATTAAAAATGAATATGTGGTAACTTTAGTTGATAACCAAGGCTTTGAAATATTAAAAGTGTATGGTATTTCAATTGTAGATGCAATCAATGATTTACATCAAAATTTAATATAAAATTAAAATTTAACAATTGTCTCCTATTGGTCACAAATTGTAATTTAAATAAATTAAAAACAATCTTAGGTCAAGAAAGTAACCAATACATCGAAAAGGTAAAGAACTGGAAAGAACAATCCCTGAATTTGTCAGGTATCATGCCTTAATTTCAATTGCAGTAGTTTTTCCATTTCCGCAGTTTCCTGCAATACAAACTAATTTCATAAGAACTAAATATTATTTTTTTAACTTCTTTGTAGATATTAATTATAATTCTTTTAAGCAAAGTGAGCGTTATCAATAATTATCTCTTTGCCGACGTACAACGATTAAAAGTAGGGCTGTAAATAAGCGATAAATTTTCAGTTTAGCAAGAAGTCATATTTTTAATTTTCTTGTTTTCAAAAATACAAATTAAAAATATGGCGACCTCTCATACACGCACAAGCCTTTGTTCAAACACACTACCTACCCTACTTTTTTTATACATATAAGCGAGAGGCATTTCTACTTGTAGTTGATTGTTTTTATAAATGTGTTCCAATCTTCTTTCCCGAAATTATTATTTGGAGAAAGATTCACGCCTGTTCGAAACAGTTGATGCCGAATATCATTAGTCATTTCCGTTTGTATTTCCCAGCTAGGGTGGAATTCTTTTAAATAACTATCAGTCATTTTTTCAAAAGAAAGTATTTTAGGCCCTCCAAAATCTGGAAGTAAACCTTTTGGCGATTCTAAAGATATTCTTGCTAATAATTCAGCAACCTCTTGCGTACCAATGGATTGAAATTTTAACTCTTTTGGGATTTTCAAAATAGACTTATCGTCAGTCGTTTCATTGATAAAATTTTGTATCAAATTAACTACAAAACTGTGGAATTGTGTAGTCCTTACAATTGTATAAGGAAATCCACTATTTGACACTAAGTTTTCCACCTCAAGTTTTGCCTGATAATAAGGATAGTCGCTCTTATCAACCCCGACAATAGAAATATAAACAAAGTGTTTTATAGCACGACTACCAATTGCTTTTAATAAATTTTTTGTACCCTCAACATCTACCAGTTGAAAGTCCCTAGGGTTACTGGCACAATGTATGACAACATCAACATTATTAGTCGCTTTTTTCAGTCCAGTATTTTCGGCTAAGTTACCCATGTAATACGTAATGTTGTCTTCTTTAGTAGGCGTGAAGGTTTTAGTTGATAAAACTCCTACTTTATAATTTTGCGATATAAGGGTCTTAGCAACTTTTCTCCCAAGATGTCCAGTTCCTCCAGTAATTAAAATCCTGTTCATAATTCTTTTAAAATTTATTTTCTGTTTATTTTTTCTTGAAGATTGGATTTCACATTATTAATCCATTCGTCCTTCAAAATACTCAATACAATAAGGTCAATTCGGTTTCCTTTTGCGTCAAAACTAAAATTCCTCAAAACTCCTTCTTCGACACAACCAATGCTTTTCATAGCATTAATGCTTCTTTTATTAGCAATATTGGCTTTAAATGCTACGCGTTCGTATCCTAATTGCTCTAAAGCAAATTCGAGCAATAAATATTTTGAATTTTTGTTAATGTAAGTTTCTTGATGATCTTTTCCATACCAAGTGTAGCCTAATTCCAATGTTTTGGTGACCTGGTTTATTAAATAAAATCTGGTGCTACCTACCATTTTATTTTGCAATTTGTCTATCACGACAAATACATAATCGGTTTGTTTTTTTCTGTTTTCAATAGCAGTTTTGATGTATTGCCTTAAATTATCTTCTCCGTTTGCACCAAAAGCATTGAAATCCCAAATATCCAATTCGTTTAAAGAATATCGTAAAAGTTGATCAAAGTCATTTTCAACCAATGGTCTTAAAAGTACTTTGTCGTTCTCTAAAATATAGTCTTTTTGAAAGTCAATCATTTTTGTTTTTTCATAATTTTGTCGTAATAATATATAAAAAACCTCTTAATTATTTTTTGCAAAAAATATTTGAATCGGATAATGTAGAAAATACTCATTATTAATTTCTGTGACATTTATTCCTAAATCATCTACTCCAACATCTGCAACAATCATATCTTTTAAAGCTATTGGATTACTCGGAAAAGATGCTTCAAGCTGCTCATTAAGTCCAATTTTCATTGAATAAAAATCAGTATTAACATTTTTGAAACCTACTTTTTCAAAAAGACGATAAAATTCGGTTAATGAAAGTGCAGCAACATGAGAACAATCTCTATTTCTCTCCATTTCATTGTATTTTTTTATTTTAGTGTCTGGTAAAGAAACATCAACAACTATAACTACTCCATCGGGTTTACAGACTCTTTTCATTTCAGACAAACTTTAAGTGGATTTAAAAAATGATGAAAACCAAATCTAGAAACTACTATTGAAAAACTATTATCTTCATAAGGTAAATTCTCTACATCTCCTATTTGCCAAGTAAGGTTTTTAAGATTAAATTTTGTTTGTAATTTTTTAGCTTCATCAAGCATTCCTTGAGTCATATCAATACCTGTTACATGATTGGTGTGTTTGGCAAATTCGCACGAGACAATACCTGATCCACAAGCAATATCTAAAACTTTATCTTTTTTAGAAGCAGACGTTATTGAAATTAATTTTTCTAAAGCATCGCTATGTGAAGTTATCGCACTATAACCGCTTGCTTGTTTTGAAAATTGTTCTACAATGTTTTCATTATGTTTTTTAGTGTCCATAAATCTATTATTTTAATTTTCTCCAAAGTTCTAAACTTATCACTAAGTCACAATTACTATATTTGGACAATGAATAGCGAGTATCAGACAAATATTAAAATAGATTGGCTTTAAAACAGTAGTATGAAAATAAAGCCAATCTATTTTAAAACGGAAAAACGCCCGAAACTCTACTTTAGACTGCTCGGTTTATAGGGAGGAGGTCAAAAATTGTATATTTGGATTTACTAACAGTTCTAAATTGGGAAGGCTTACATAACCACTAACCGTTCTAATTAGTCTCTCCTTAGTTTCTTATTAGTTAATTGAATACCAATATTATAAGTTTTTTTGTTCAATATTGATGTTTATAATTGCAAGGTAGGAGGTAATAAAAATCTTATCGTGTTTATATGCTTCATTAATAAACTTATCAATTGTAATTGATGAATAAACTTCTCCTTGTAATTCAGTAAGTTTACAAATGAATGGGGAAAGAAAATTTTTTTCAATTTGTTGTATTAGTTGTTTTTTATCAATTGTATTAGAGCAATATATAGCTATATGTTTCATCTTTCTTCTAAATCATTTTCGTGTTATATTTCAAAATAAAATTTGCGTTAATCAAACTATGCTTTTTTGCTTTCTATATTGGGTAAAAAGCTTGTTAGAATCCCAATTAATGGTAAAAAGGCACAAACTTTAAATATATATACAATACTAGTTTCATCAGCAAGTTTTCCTAAAATAGCAGAACCCAAACCACCCATTCCAAAAGCAAATCCAAAGAACAGTCCTGCTACTAAACCTACTTTTCCTGGAAGTAATTCTGTTGCATAAACTAATATTGCTGAAAAAGCAGAGGAGATAATCAATCCTATTACAATGGATAAAATTCCAACCCAAAATAAAGACACATAAGGTAGCAAAAGTGTAAAAGGAGCCGCACCTAAGATAGAAATCCAAATCACATATTTTCTTCCAAACTTATCCCCTAATGGGCCACCTATTAAAGTTCCGACAGCTACCGCACCTAGAAAAGTAAATAAATAAATTTGTGATCCCTGTATGGATACATTGAATTTTTCTATTAAGAAAAATGTATAATAACTTGTGATACTGGTTAAGTAAAAATATTTAGAGAATATTAAAGCTAGTAATACCATCAATGAGAATGTTATTTTTCTTTGTGATAGATGATGTCTTGCTGTTTTTATAGTAGCTATTTTATTTTGCTGTTTTAATTCCAGCTGAATGCTATACCAAATAGCTACTTTATATAAAACAAAAACACCTATTAATGCAATAAGGCAAAACCAAATAATGTGTAATTGCCCAAAAGGAATTACAATTAAAGCCGCTAGTAATGGACCAACTGCACTCCCAGCATTTCCTCCCAACTGAAAAATTGACTGTGCTAACCCCTTTTTTCCACCAGAAGCTAAATGGGCTACTCTTGAGGATTCAGGATGAAAAATTGAAGAACCAATACCTATTAAAGCCACTGCGGCTAATAAATAATAAAAATTAGATGCAATAGAAGCAAAAAACAATCCTGATAAGGTAAAACTCATTCCAAATATCAAGGAATAGGGTTTGGATTTTTTATCAGTATACATGCCCACAAACGGTTGTAAAATAGATGCGGTGACTTGATAAATTAAAGTAATCATTCCGATTTGAGTAAAATTAAGATCAAATTTATCTTTGAATAATGGATAAACAGAAGGAATTACAGCTTGTAATAAGTCATTTATAAAATGAGAAAAACTAATTGTAAAAAGTATGGAATAAATTGTTTTTTGAGCTATTTCCGTATTTGTATTAATGCTTTTCATAAATGGTTGTTTTATGTTTATTTTTTTAAATAATAGCTGAATTATTTTTCACAAATATCCTAATAAATGTATTGCCTGAATTGGCATATTTGGACAATGAATAGCGAGTATCAGACATATCGATTAGTTGATTTTGGTTTTCAAATTAATTCAGATTTTCCTGTAATAGGATATTCGGAAATGGTAACCAATTCTATTTGTATATCACATTCACATCCAAGAGCACAACTTCTTTATGCTACTACTGGTGTAATGAACGTAGTAGTTAATAACCAAATTTGGGTAGTGAATCCATTACAAGGACTTTGGATTCCAGGAGGAGTAGAACATCAAGTTTCTTTTCAAAAAAATGTCAAATTATATAGTGTCTTCATAGATCCTTCTTTTACAGATGGATTACCAAAAACTACTTTTTCATTTGACATTTCCTCTTTTTTAAAACAATTACTATTTAAAATTATTTCTTTTAATACAGTTGATACTGTCTCAATTTCAGAAAAAAGAATTATGATGGTCTTTTTAGATGAAGTTACTTTAATACAACCTAGTATTACTTTTTTACCAACAACAAATCATGTAAGATTAAAGAATGTTGTACAGCTTTTACTTAACGATGTTGCTAGTAAGCAAACGATAGAATACTATGCTGAAATTTCATGTATGAGTAGTCGAAATTTATCTCGTTTATTCATCAAAGAATTGGGTATGAATTTTAGTGATTGGAGAATTCGTTTAAAACTTTTAGAAGCAATAAAAAGATTAGGAGAACAACAATCGATTAAAGAAATAGCTTTTGATTTAGGCTACGAAAGCTCAAGCTCATTCATTTATATGTTTAAAAAATATTTAGGAAAGACACCATCTAATTATATATTAGGAAATAAGGATTGAAATGTGTGAAATAGTTAAATGTTAATTAATTAAAAACCTTTATACAAATAATTAATACATTCGAAATTTCTCTTTCACTGTGTAAATGTTTTACAAAGAGTTTGTAACAACTGATAAATAATGAGTTTCAAAATTGTATGTTACAAGGGGCTGAATTTTCACAAAACCACATCAAAAACTGTAATTTTTCAAATGCCAATTTATCTAAGGTAAAGTTTATTTCAGGAACTTTTATAAATATAGAAGTGATAAAAACTGATTGGAATCAAACCTCTTTTATTAAAATGTATTTTGAAAACATTGTTTTTGAAGGAAATATTAACAACTGTTCTTTTGATAATTGCAGATTCAAGAAAGTAACATTTCAAAATGCTGTATTAACCAATACTTTTTATAAAGGTAGAAAAATAAAAGGAGTTAAGTTTATCGATTGTAAAGCAGATAAAATGACTTACGAGTTTTTGAAAAACGCAAAGGCAGATTTGAAGGAGGTTATATTATTATCATAATAAACAACTATGATAACTGGCAAAACACCATACTAAAACTTGAGGATAGGCCGTCACAAATGACTTTACTGAAAGAATAGAGTTGAGGCTCTCAAAATTGTTATAGAGCATATAGTAATTGAGGTTGAAAACAAATCATTAGTTAATGGAAAATATAAAAGAACATATCAATCAAATTGACTTTTTAAGAATCCCATTTACAGTTATTATTTTAGTTCTTATAAGTAGGATAGAATCAATGATTATGTCCATTTGTTACCTGCAAGCTGAAAACAATGAACAATGGAGAATAAAATGGAACATATAAATCCAGATGGACTATAAAAAATTCCGCATTTTCTCAAATCATAACGACTGAAGGAAACGGAAAGACAATTTATATAGGTGGACAAAATGCAGTAAATGGAAACGG
>NZ_JBPYCT010000027.1:0-6815 GCF_051846875.1 Flavobacterium sp. ARAG 55.4
AAAGATAAACTCGTTTCGTTTAAAGTTTGTGTGGTTTCCAAATACGAGATTCCTTTTGCTTTGCAAACTACAGTAAGGAACGCATTAGGATTTTTTGCTAAAGTTATCTCGTTCGTTGTTATACTGATGATGTTTTTTCCTTTAATTGTTCTGAAACTGATTAAATAGCCTTGCTGAAGAACATTGGGAAGTCCTGTTTTCAGTTCTTCTCCGGATGGAGATTTAACCTTTGCATAATAGCTTTTTCCTTCCATAGGTACAAATTGCAATTTACCCATACCATCGTGAACGCTTTCAAAAGCTGTTACTAATTCGTTATTGGAATCCAATAATTCTCCTTTAATTTCAATTGGTTTTCCGTTACTATCAACCGCTTTAAAACCAACAACGCTGGACACGTTTTCTAAAAGTGAACCGCCTTCAGGGAAGAATTCAACTTTATAAGAATTTTGCTTAGCGACTTCCCTATTCGATTTTTGAGTTTCCAAAACCGATTTTTGAGCAACTTTTGTATTTTCTTTCGACTCAAAAACATCTATAATTTCAATATCTTTTTTGAATACAAAGTCTTCTCCAAAATTCCGATTCCAGTTCGTATAAGCTCTTAATTGATATTTTCCTGATGTTACTCCAAGAGAATCCTGTAATTGAAAATCACCGTGACCTAAACCCATTTCTAAATTGGTTTTATTTCGGGCAATGATTTTAGCATCAGCTGAAATTAATTCTACATATAGAATATTACTGTTATCAAAAAGTAAATTATTCGTAGCCCGAACATTATACGCTTTATACCATAAATCCTCACCTATAAAATAAGTTAATCGATCGGTATGAAGATAGATTTTTTCAATATCATAACTATTTTGAATATTTTGTGCCTGAACCCAAAAAGGAAGAAAAAAAATACTCCCTAAAAATCCTAAAACATATTTTTTATTAATGATAAAATCTTTTTGCATAAACAGTATTTTAAAAGTTGAATTCATTTATTTTTAACAACATCATTTACATCAATAAAATTTCTTTCCTCCTCAGATAATAATATAGCGTTTGAATTTGTAACAATATCTTTAGGAAGATTTTGATATATCGGTTTTGACAAATTGATAAGACCTGCATTCTTAACTTTTTTTATTTGAGTATTTTTTAGGACATATAAATTATTTTTGATATTTCCATTATGTTTTACATCATTGTAGGTGATATTAAAATCGGCACTGACTTCAAATGAGTTTACTGTCCATTTGTTATTTTTATTTTTTTGAAAATTTAATATTGAACTAGAACTAATAGTCTCATACGAGAATTCTTTATTAGCTCTTATAGTATAACTTTTAGTAACTCTATTTTTATTTTCGACTTCATTTGTAAATGAAATGATTGCTTTAGTCTCTTTATCGAATATAATTTTCCCTTTACTTCTAAAAGAATAAGTATACCTCTTTTTCCAGTCTGATGTAAAGGAAACTAGTATTTCATTTGCAGAAGAATTTTCAATAATAAAATTAAGTTTAGGATTGATTTTTATGAAATTAATTAGAAAAATATTCAAATAGACATTGTTAATTAGATTTTTTGTGTCAATAAAACCACTATTTGAAGGTATATTTTCTTTAGGAATATCTGTAAAAATATCCATAGGGTTATTGATATTAAAATCTATTGAACCTAAACGTAACTTTAAGTCTCTTAACTGTCTGTAGTTATAGCTTCTACTCCACCAATTGACTTTAGTTACTATCAATCGCTTGAGATTATTATCAATAGATAATGTTTCTTTAAAATTACATTCTTTTTCAAAAGGCTGATTTTCATATAAATTTTCATAGTTTTCAAGTACATACTTTAGTGCTTTGGTTATATTAAAAGAACTCACAATGACCTCATCCAGAATAACTGATTTTGGAGTTAAATAAAGAGTGTTTAAGTTTTGTAATTCTTTAGAATTAATTATTTTTTCCTGATAAGCTATATGTGAAATTCTTAAATCATATTCCCGAATATTTATTGTTGCTTTTCCATCAGAATTAGTAAAAGTACCTTCCTGAATTTCCGGATAATAAATATTTACGGTTTCAACAGGCAATTTAGTTGCACTGTCTAATATCAAAATTTCTCTGTTTTGAGAATAGGAAATGATACTGTTAAATAATATAATAATCCTAAAGCAATTTTTTATTTTTCTCATTCTTTCTATTTTCTTAAAATGACCGTCAGAACTTATTTTTTAATCGAATAATACGTTGTTTTTACCACAGGAATTCCATGAGCAGTAATTCCCTCCAATGCCACTTTTAATTTAGTTTCAACATTGGTATTGTAATAATCAATACTTGTTTCACCTGTCCCATCGGGATGGACAAAAGGATTCCAATAAATCGTATTTCTAACTGCTGCATTTTTATCCGACATGGGATTTGGTTTTTCAGGATCTGGCGAGTAAAAAATACGGGCTGTAGAAAAACCTTCTATTTCTTGTTTTACAGAATAAACGGGGACTTTTTTAGGTTTATCGTTCCAATTTCTATTTATAAAAATTGAAATAATAGGTACACCTAGTTCTCTTACTACCTCAATTTTTACAATTTCATTAGGTAAAATATAATCTAAGTCATAATTATAAACGCCAAAACCATTTACCAATATACTTGGAACATCCTTTTCACCAACAACGCGTAAATCCCTATCAAATCTATCCTTAACCCAAATACCAGGAACTATCTCCAATACATCCCAAATAGAAACTAATGTTTTTGTTACTATATCAGGGGTGTAAGTACTAAAAGGATTCTTGTAATACACTGGTTGCCAATACTTATTCTTAGATTTAACTACAACTTCATTCAAAACATTCTCTGGTTTTACTCCAAAAGCTGTAAATTTATTCAATACATTTTCAGTAATCTGCTTTGTTTCAGGCAAAAGAAATAGCTCTTTTTTTAATCTTACAGGAATTGGAGCCCGTTCAATCGAATCCAAAACCATTTCACCTCTGAATTTCCCTTTTTCATTTACACTATTCAAATACATATTCGTTTTATCAAAAAACATCAAATTCTTAAATTCGAATCGACCCATTGAATCCGTAATTGCGCTAAGAAAAATGCTATTCTTTTTATTCATTAAAGCCAAAGTCAGATTGTTATTTATCAATGGTTTGTCAGAAAAAACCTCCTTCACTCTACCTGAAATGGTGATTCCTTTTTCTGGTTTGAACAAATTCTTTTCATTAACTTTTGGAGTAGTTTTCCATACAAAATCCCGCCAGCCTTGGGTCAACAGTAAATTATCTAAATGGTCTAATCGTTTTGGATTATTATTGTCAAAATAATAACCCGGATGATGTATTTTTCCTCTAATGTCAGATTCCATCAGAAAATAAGAACAGATGTTGGATTCAAAATTATCTTCTTCAACTCCGTTTGTATCGGTGACACTCAATGAAAAGCTGGCTGATTTTGGCGTGCCATCTTTTGATACAGTAGAAACATAAACTATAGTTTTTTCATTAGGTTCGTAAGTATTACTATCTGTCAAAAGCTGAACGTCTAAATCATGTTCTTTTGTAATATAAATCAAGCGCTCACTTTGGGGTTTATTAGTATTGTCGAATAATGTAATCTGGCTGATGCCGTTAGGTGTTTTGTCTTTTGGTAATTCAAAAGATAAACTCGTTTCGGTTAACGTTTGTGTGGTTTCCAAATATGGAATTCCTTTTGCTTTGCAAACTACAGTAAGGAACGCATTAGAATTTTGAGATAAAGTTATCTCGTTCGTTGTTATACTGATGATGTTTTTTCCTTTAATTGTTCTGAAACTGATTAAATACCCTTGCTGAAAAACATTTGGTAATTCTGTTTTCAATTCTTCCCCGGATAGTGTTTTAATTTTTGCATAATAGGTTTTGCCTTCCATCGGTACCATTTGGAATTTTCCCATTCCATCATGTACACTTTCAAAAGCTGTTACTAATTCATTATTGGAATCCAATAATTCACCTTTAATTTCAATTGGTTTTCCGTTACTATCAACTGCCTTAAAACCAACAAAGCTGGCTACATTCTCTAAAAGTGAACCACCTTCGGGGAAAAAATCAACTTTAAAATTACTTTGGGTTTTCTTTCTTATATTTTTAGTCTGATTCTCTGAAATAGTATGTTTTGACTGTGATTGGGAATGCTCTTCAAAGACATCTATAATTTCAATGTCTTTTTTGAAAACAAACTCTTCTCCAAAATTCCGGTTCCAATTCGTATAAGCTCTAAGTTGATAAATCCCCGGTTTTACTCCAACAGAATCTACTAATTGAAAATCACCGTGACCTAAACCCATTTCTAAATTGGTTTTATTTCGGGCAATCATTTTTGAATCATCCGAAATTAATTCGACATATAAAATGTTACTGTTATCAAAAAGCAAGTTATTAGAAGCTCTTACATTATAAGCTTTGTACCATAAATCTTCGCCAACAAAATAAGTGGATCGATCGGTATGAAGATAGATTTTTTCAATATCAGGAATTGTTTTTTTGTCCTGTGCATTAAAAGAAACAATTGATAATAAAAACAATAAGAAGCAAAGTGTTTTTTTATTTTGAATCATATAATTCTATCTTACTGATTATTTTTAATCTGATAATACATCTTTTTAACCACAGGAATTCCGCTACCAGTAATCCCTTCCAGAGCTACTTTTACTTTTGTTTCTACTTTAGTATTAAAATAATTCACAGTCGTATTACCTGTTTTATCAGGATGTACATAAGGATTCCAATAAATAGTATTTCTTATAGCTGCATTTTTATCTAATTCTGGATTTGGTTTTTCAGGATCTGGCGAATAAAAAACTCTTGCGGTGTAAAAGCCTTCTAGTTCTTTCTTAACAGCATATACAGGAACTATTTTTTTACGTTGACCATCTTTTGCACTTGTAAAAATAGAAACAAGAGTATAACTACCGTATAGTGCCGCTATATGCCATCCACTTACAACTTCTATTCTAAGAGCTTCATCAGGGGAAACTGAAAGCAATTGATCTCCACTTACCGCCTGAAAACCATCTATTAATATTGCAAAAGGTAATTTAGATGCATCTTTTGCAACAATACTGTCATAATTAACAGAAACAACGCCTCTTAATTCTTGTTCCAGATAATCAATAAAATTATAAAACTTATTGGCTTCTATTTTATTTACCTTAAAAGTATAATCAGGAACTCCATAAAATGGGTTTATTTTGTTTTTATTAGCCTTCACTTCAACTTCTTTCAACATATTCTCCGGTTTTATTCCAAAAGCAATATATTTTTTAGATACATTTTTAACAACCGAATGAGTTGTTTCAGGCAAAAGAATGATTTTCTTTTTTAACCTAACAAACATTGGAGCACGTTCAATGGAATCTAAAACGATTTCCCCTCGGAATTTTCCTTTTTCATTTACATTATTTAAGTACATACTTGCTTTATCAGAAAACATAAGGTTTTCAAATTGAAAACGACCTACAGAATCTGTAATTGCATTAAAAATTCCATGATTCTTTTTACTCATTAAAGCCAAAGTCAAATTATTATTCACTAATGGTTTATCAGAAAACACCTGCTTAACTCTTCCTGAAATGGTGATTCCTTTTTCTACTTTAAAACTGTTAGTTTCGTCAGATTTTTGTATGTTTTTCCATACAAAATCACGCCAGCCTTGGGTCAACAATAAATTGTCTAAATGTTCTAATCGTTTGGGATTGGTTGCATCAAAATAATAACCCGGATGATGTATTTTTCCTCTAATGTCTGATTCCATCAAGAAATACGAAATTATATTCGACTCGAAATTATCGTTTTCAACTCCGTTCGTATCGGTTACACTCAACGAAAAACTGGCTGATTTTCCTTCTCCGGATTTTGATTTAGAAGAAACAGAAATCGATGCTTTTTCTTCCGGTTGATATGTTGGTTTATCTGTTGAAAGTTCTACTTCTAAATCATGTTCTTTTTCAATGTAAATCAATCGCTCGCTATGTGGTTTATTGGTGCTGTCTAACAAAGTAATTTGACTAATCCCTTCGGGAGTTTTGTCTTTTGGTAATTCAAAAGACAAAGTGGTTTCAGTAAGCGTTTGGGTAGCTTCTAAATACGAAATTCCTTTTGCTTTGCAAACTACAGTAAGAAATGCATTCGAATTTTGTGCTAAAGTTGCATGATTGGTTGTTATGCTTACAATATTTCTCTCTTTTATTGTTCTGAAATTAAGTAAATAACCTTGTTTAAGAACGTTAGGAAACTCTTGACGAAGTTCTGATCCTGTTGAAGTTTTAATTTTTGCATAATAGGTTTTGCCTTCCATCGGTACCATTTGGAATTTTCCCATACCATCGTGAACGCTTTCAAAAGTGGTAACCAATTCGTTATTGGAATCCAATAATTCACCTTTAATTTCAATTGGTCTTCCATTTAAATCCACTGCTTTAAATCCAACAATACTGGCGACATTCTCTAAAAGTGAACCACCTTCGGGAAAGAATTCAACTTTAAAAGCATTTTGTTTGGCGACTTCCCTATTCGATTTTTGAGTTTCCAAAACCGATTTTTGAGCCACTTTTGTATTTTCTTTCGACTCAAAAACATCTATAATTTCAATATCTTTTTTAAACACAAAGTCTTCTCCAAAATTCCGATTCCAATTGGTATAAGCTCTTAATTGATACTTTCCGGATTTTACATCAAGAGAATCCTGTAACTGAAAATCACCGTGACCTAAACCCATTTCTAAATTGGTTTTATTTCGGGCAATGATTTTAGCTTCAGATGAAATTAA
>NZ_JBPYCT010000028.1:0-4905 GCF_051846875.1 Flavobacterium sp. ARAG 55.4
TTGAGTTTTTGTTTTTCAGTCCTCTGCATTGAACAATTTTCATTTTAGAAAGAGAAACTTCTATGGTTTCTATGGGGATGTTACCCATTTGGGCAGAGAAGATTAACGAATCTTTTTTCTTGAAATATTCATTAGTAAAAAGACAATGATGTAAAGCGTCTCCCTCTTTTAAAAAATCCTGAACGTTTTCTAATACAGCGATTTTGAGATTTTCATTTGAAAAAGTTAATCCAAAAAAAGTTTTTTTCTCCTCTGTATATGAAGCTTGCGCCTTTGCAATTTCGGCACGCATTTTTTCAAGGTACTCTTTTCGTTGAATGGCTCTTTTCTTCAAGACCAATTTATCATGTGACTGATGGAGGTTTTCAGGACAAACTAAAGCAGGATTACAAAGGTCTTTTTTAAACCAATGCAGCAGTTCGATATAATCAAACCATAAATCATAATCTTCAATAATATAATGGTGCTTCAAATAGGTTTTAACCGCTTTCCAATTTTCTTTGATACGTTGTCTAGAGGTTTGGATATAATAATAGAGCATAGCCGTTTGCCCCGATTTTAAAAGTGTTTCGGCAATGGAATCACTTAAAATAGCAGTAAATAAAAGTTGCGGTGCTATTTTGTAACAAGAAGATTTAAATCCGTTCCGTTTTAGGATGGGCAGGATTTTCATTTTAGGAAAAACCTTGTAGGGATTGATAGTGTACTTAGGAGTGTCTAGAAAACTCTTTGGACGAATTTCAAGAGTAGAATGCAGTTTCCAGGCATCATAAGCCTGTGAAAATAGGTTAGTATTAAGTGATACACTACGTGTTTCACCTTTTGCATTAATCCAATGCTGCATCACTTCTTTGTGGGTGTAAGTAGGCATACAATTTTTTTTCATTTCTTTATAAGAACAAATGATACGTACCACTTGAAAGTTCGCTTTGGTGTCTAAAACAGCTGAATATTCGATTTCGTGAAAATGCACCTGATTGTATTGGAACATTTTCAGTTTACCGTTACAGGCAGTACACTTTGTGAAATTTTGGCAAGCTGTGTTTTTAGTGTCAGGTTTCCAAGAATGCGCACATTCCAGACAGTGAAATTTGCCTCTTGATAGAGCCGCCCATTTGAGAAAGATGTTTTGTTCTGCCCATTTTTTCATTTCGGTATTGATAGGAGTTAGTGAAGCACTTAATGCCGTAATTTCTTTTTCTATTTTGGTTTTAGGTATCATCAGTCAAAAAGTGTTAAGGTGGTTTGATTCGATTGAGGGGTTGGAAGGACAGTCCTTTTTTCTGTTGTTTTTGGAGTAGCTGCAATAGGAGTCGTAAACAAATCAGGCGTTGCGGTGTGTTGTATGTTGACATTGTGTTTGTTTTCCGTTGGGATTATAGTGTCATCGTTGTAATATTGGACAGCCATATCAAATATTTCGTTGTCAGCAAAGGCACATAAACCTGTTTTTTTGACTTCAGTTAGGATGTAATGGATACAATTGTCCAGGCTTTTGGATGTTTTTTCCAAAGCAGGAGCAAAGGCAACATCAGTAGTTGCCTTTTGCTGAAGATAATTAGCTATGATAGCTTTAAAGTTTTCAGATACTTTCATGATAATGAGATTAAATTTTCAGTAGCATTATTCGAAGATGTTTACATAGAGGTCAAAACAATATTCTTCAAAGCAGAGCCAACACATAAAAGTGTAATGAGGCAGTTCGTATCGGTTTGCTATAGAGTCGCCCAGAGAGGCTTCTACATCCGTTTTAATACTTTCCAAGTCCTCCAGATGAGCGATGTAAAAGGCTTTACAATCGCTGTGATAGATGAATTCTCCAATCATTCCGCTGATACAGCCAGCCTGTTTAAGGTCATTCAAAAAGGCTTTTAGCTTTTGTTTTTTAGAGCCGTCATAGCTTTCTATATGAGATAGAATAATTTTATTGAATACGCTGCTTACTTCATAGATTCGATAAGAGGTTTTGTTAAAGGCTTTCATAACTTGATTTTTTAGGCTTATACATGTTGGTTAACAACTATTAAAAAGGCAGGTCATCCGGTTCTTTTTCATTATGGGGATTTATCGAAACCTCATTAAGATTGGTTTGCTGTTGCTTTTTGGAAAAGACAAGAAATTTGATAGTATTGGTATGAAAGTTCAGGCTTCCTTTAGCCTCGCCCTTATTGCTTAAGTACACACTCAGACCGATACGTCCGAAGAGTGCTACCAGAGTCCCTTTTTTAAGCCATTGGGCAAGCTTGGTGTTGAGCCAGTACGAACATTCGATATAGGTTACAATTTCTTTGGTTTCAGTACTGCCTTTAGGTTTGTAATGGTCATTTACAGCGATACTAAAATTGACTACTTCTTTGTTGTTGCCCACCTTATGAACAGTGGCGTCTGCGGTTAATCGTCCAATGATTTCCATAGCTTTGAGAATTAAGAGTTACTACTATTTTTGTTTCTCTTTAACCGTTACCAAAAAAAGTTTTCAAAAGAAAAAACGGAAAAAAAGAAAGCCAGATTCAAGTAGCGCATCCGGTACATCGGGCTATAAGTCCCAAAGGGTGAGCCAATGCAGTGCAGCTCATTATGCGCACGAGGTAGTGGGGCGTTACTATCTTAGCTGCCCTTTTAGTCCGTTTCAGCATGAAAACCAGACTTAAAAAAAATATTTGAATAAGCTATCGTTCTACAGCAACCCAAAAGTAGCGCCCATAACAAGAGTTAAGTAGCAATACCATGACTAAACAGTCTGGTATTGTTGAGGAGTAATAAGAAAAAAATTATTTTTTTTGTAATAATTCCAGTGTACGGTTGTCAGGAACTCCATCAAAGTAGGTATCCAACACCTGTGCAAAAACCGGATTTGCATTAGGGACAGCAGCAAATAATGTCATCGAAGAGTGGAGTTTTAAATTGTCAGGAGAACCAAAAACCGCTGTAGCAGTTTTATCTTTTAAGGCTGATAATGCTGTAGAAATTTCAATCAGATGTTTTCCCAGTACAGGATGAGAGAGATAGCGTTGAGCTTCGTTTAAATCGTTAATTCCATAAAATACAGAAGTCTTGCTCAAGCCCAAACCTTTGAGTTGAGGAAAAACAAACCACATCCAGTGCGTTTCTTTCTGTCCTTTTTTGATTTCTGAAAGTGCTTTTAAATACACCTGGTTTTGTGCTTCCAGAAAACGAGTTAATTTATTTGAATCCATGTATAATTTGGGATATTTAATTTAAAAAAGTTATTGGAAGAAAACTTTTGAGGGATATTTTTTTATGAAGCTATTAATTAACTGCATGATGTAATGATTACTTCGAGAAGGAGTAACCACTTCTTTTATTTCTGAAATCCCGGTAAGAACAGTATCTAAAGATAGATAGCCCATGCCATAAAAATGTCCCTTTTCGATCCAGAGGCAACTACGCTCGTCGTCAGAACGCCCTTTATCTATTATAGCAAAACTTTTTTTACTATTACGCAAAAAAGCAATAGCATTTTCAATCTGCCGGTTGTGTTGGTTAACATCGGGAAGCTCCAACAGCCTATTGGGACGTACAGCAGCCCCTTCATTAATCGTTGCATAGTGACAAAACTTTTGATCAATTTCAAACTGCTCAGCGAGATTTCTGAGCTTGTTAATTGCTTCATAGCGACTATTGAAAGTTTCTAAACAGGCATATAATGTGTTTCGTTTTCCAATAGCCAGATATTGATAACCGTTACGGGCTTCATAATGATAGAGACCAAATTGAGGTTCAAAGCGTTTTAAAGCGCGATTGTATAGAGGCCAGAGCTTTTGAATCTCATGACACTCTAAAATCAAAGCCATGAGTTCAGTAGCACAGGTTTCAAAAGAAATAGCATAAATCTCGCGCAGAAAGTGTTGTCTTTGCGAATTAACTTTATGACCACTAAAATGAGAAGCTACTCTTTTTTTCATATTCACAGCCTTACCCACATAGATTACTTTTTTGTTTTGATTATAGAAGTAATAAATGCCGGGTTTATCGGGTAATTGTTCAAAGTCTTTTGGTGGAACGTTAGGAGGTAAACGTTGATCCTGAGAGGTATTTTTAAGCATCGTTGGAATTACATTTTCAGAATCCCATTGCTGTAATAGTGTAAAAAGAATAGCCGTAGCATCCGCATCACCACCTGCACGGTGTCTGTTCTCTAAAGGAATGTTCAGAGCCGTACAGAGTTTTCCTAGACTATAGGACCCCAATCCGGGTTTGATTTTTCTGGCTGCTCTCACCGTACAAAGTTTCCGGGCAGTCCATTTAAATCCCGATTTCTCCAATTCATGACGAACAAACGAGTAGTCGAAGTTTACGTTATGGGCGACAAAGACACGGTCACTAAGCAGTAGTTTTATTTTCTCCGCCACCTCGTCAAAAATGGGTGCATCGGCTACCATTTCATTCGTAATACCTGTTAAGGCAAAAATAGCAAGCGGTATCTCTTTTTGTGGGTTTATCAGTGTTTCAAAGCGTTCGAGTACCGTTGTTCCGTCATGAATGATAATAGCAATTTCAGTAATACGACTTCCACTGGCATTTTCGCCTGTGGTTTCGATATCTACTATGGCATATTCGAGTTTTTTCATTTCAGTCACCAGATTACAAAATTATCAAATGATTGCTAATTTCATTTCACTTTTATGGATTACTATTTGTCATTTTATGGCGAGGCAAATGGATTTCGTTTTCCTGCGGATAAGGAGCCCGATGGGTCATACTTATATCTTCACGCAGTTGTTGGTGTACTTTGTAGGCTCTGTCCGTTGTATTGGAATATCTGGGATCAGCAACAAAAGGCATTTTGGTCATTTTAGAAATAGTTATGGTGGGAAAATGATAATCCACTTCTACACGTCCCATAAGCAAGTAACAGCCACCGCCCTGAAACGGATATTCTTT
>NZ_JBPYCT010000029.1:0-4878 GCF_051846875.1 Flavobacterium sp. ARAG 55.4
AATTGTCTTTCCGTTTCCTTCAGTCGTTATGATTTGAGAAAACGCAGAATTTTTTATTAGTCCTTCCGGATTTATATATTCCATTCTATTCATCATTGTTCGTTGTTTATTTTTTTCGTTTGTAATATACCTGTACCAATCCCGTATCAAATGTTTTGGCACTTATAAATTCCAATAGTTGCTCTGGTCTACCTTCTTTAAATAATCTTGTGCCATTGCCAAGAAGAATGGGCACTACAGAAATAGTAAGTTCATTAATGAGGTCACATTTTAGTAGTTCGTTAACAACTTCAGCACCACCATCACAATAAATGTCTTTACCCGCTTCGCTTTTAAGTTGTGTTACTAAGTCTTTTATATTACCTGTATAAAATTTAATTCTACCGTTGTCTGGACGTTCCGTTCTTGTATATGGAAAGTTGCGTGTAGATAAGCTCGAACCATTCGGATTAGAACAGACCTTAAAAATATGAATAAGCCAATGGATTAAGCACTTTGAAACAATTTTTTATATACGTTAGCCACTGGCTTTATTCCATTCTGCTTGAAGTCGGATTCTCATTTTGCAATCCTATTTAGATTCTATTGGTTGTCAGTTTCTTATTTTCATTCATCATTTATTTATCCAATGCCCAAAATATTTATTTGTCAAAGGCATAATAGGATATTGCATTAATATTGCAACAAATATAAGATTCAAAAAGATTGCAATTTTAGGTTCTAATGTTTGCATGGGTAAAATGAAACCCAAAAGTAAATCTGTTATTAAAATTAATGGAAATACAGTAAGTATTGTTATCAAAAAACCTTTCCAAAATATGGGTTGACCTATTTTAGGTTTACTGAATTCTAAAGCTTTGTTGAAATACTTTTTTTGAAAATATGACTTTTCCCAAACCTTTAAATTGGTATAACTATCAAAGCTTGTATGTAGATTAAATTCTGTAACTTGATTATTGCTCATTTTGTACTTTGTAACCTTTAGCTCAATAAAACCTTCAGAGGAATTCAGATTTTTTTTGAAGCACTTCAACCATTTTTCAAAAGAAAGTTGGTGAGTGTTATGAACAGTGACTCTGTTGATTGTATTTATTCTTTTTTTTTACCATTCTATTTTAAGCTTTTGCATATTCAAACTTTAAAGACTGCTCAAATTTCTCAATTGAATCATTTATTTTTATAATTATTTCAGTTTGCTCAATGTTGATTTTTTTATCAGTTATAAATGACCCAAACTGCGGTAAACTAAATGTGTCGATAACTTTTCCGTCAAAAAAAGGAAAAGATTTTTCCGCGATGCTCAGTACTGATTTTCCGCCATTTGGTCCTGGGGACGCATTGAGCAATAAAATAGGCTTCCCTCTAAAGAAAGAACGTTCAACTCTTGTAAGCCAATCTAAAACATTTTTAAAAAACGCTGGAAAATTTCCATTGTGTTCAGGTATGGCAATGATATAAGCGTCATAACCAATTACGGTATTATAAAGCGACATCAATACATTTGAATGTCCGTTTTGTTGTTCTTCTTCGATGCTAAACATTGGAAGTTCGTAATCACGTAAATCAATAATATCAACAGGCACATTTAGAAATTGTGTACTATATTTAATGAGTTCCTGATTGATGGAAGTCCTACTATTGCTTCCGGAGAATGCTAAAATTTTCATATTCCAAGTTTTAACCATTAAAAATATCATGTGAAGAAGCAACTACTTCCATTACTTCAATTTCTGGCAAGTATTCTAAACCACTATCATCTCTTTGTTTTTGGAAAGATAGAAACGATGGCACCTGAAGCAATCTTTTTTGAATGTCCTCATTTTTGTAATGAGAAAGATGAACAAAAGTTTTGCCGTCTCCGCATATATAGGAAACGTAGCGAAATTCATTGGTGTTAATTTTTTTAAAATCAACCATAAACAAGTTTATGTTTTCTTGGTTCTTCTGAACGAATTCAGGTTTCACGGTGTAAGTTACTTTTACGATTATCATTTTATTTGTTTTAAATTATTGTTACATATAAAACAAACGAGAGAATCAAAACGTGACAAAAATTATAAAATATTTTTATTTTTTAGTTTTGTTGGGTCAACAATTGAGTAAATGCTTTTGATTTTTGAATAGTCCTTTTCAAGTTCAAAAATCTGACAGTTAACAAGTTTGCCGTCATTGTAAAAAAGTAGTGCGGGTTGGTGGTTAACTGTACTTAATACAATGACGAAAGATTTTTGATAGGCATCATAAACGTACAACATAAGTTCAATTGTCGCTTTGATGCCAACTACAAGTTCGCTGACTATGGCAACCTTACCACCACCATCGGTTTTGACCAAAATATCTTCTGATAGTATTTTTTCCAAGGCATTGACGTTCCCATTTTTTATTATGTCGATGTAATTTTGTAACAAGTCTGTTGTAACCGAATAACTTGGGTATGAATTTATATCAATGCCATCTAATGATTTTTTAGCCCTACTTAATAGTTTTCTAGAGTTTTCAATTGAAAAAGAAAGTGTGTCCGCAATTTCTTGGTGTGAATAATCAAATGCTTCTTTTAAGATAAATACCGCTCTTTCTTTTGGGTTCAGGTTCTCCAATAGTACCAACATAGAATAGGATATAATTTCCTCACGTTGTATGTTAGAATCTGCTTTTTCCGTTGTAATTGGCTCTGGAAGCCAAATTGAATTTCCATTAATCTTTTGATTTCTTTTTTTGATATTGATGGACTGATTGATTACTCCTTTGATAAGATATCCGATTTCATTTTCAATTCCGTGTTTTGAGGTAGAAATATATTTGGTTATTACGTCCTGAATTGCGTCCATTGAATCATCAGTAGAGCCTAAAATGTTGTAAGCATAAGGAAATAATTTTTTTTGATATTGGTTGTATAAATCCATTTATTTACGATTAGACTAATTTGGAACGAGTTATTTTCAGCTTGTGGTTAATGTTCTTGGGATTTGCGTTCGGGCGGAAATCGAAGCACAAAAATTGACATTATTACTAAAATTTAATTAAAAAAACTGCTGATGAATTTGCACATCAGCCCGCCTGATGCAAAACCTTGCTAGCGGCAGGTAGTTCTTTATATTCCTGCTCCACCTAAAATTTCAAGTTCTTGTCCTTTCGTCGGTTGACCGTCCAATTTGGGCATTACTTTCATTATTAGTTCTTTTACTCCTTCAACATTTAGCGAGTTGTCATGGTCATCTTTACTATCCCAAATTTCTGTTACATATACTGAATTTTGGTCGTTTTCGTCTTTACCAATTACATATACTTTGCATCCTTTTGATGTAGATACGAGCTTTGATGCTTCCAATAAAATTGTTGTAACTTCTTCTTGGTGTCCTGATTTTGCTGTTAATTTTCCGTGTAATAAATACATATTTTCTTTTTTTATTTTTTAGTTGAACGCATTGCTTTTACTTTTTTTATTTGTATATCATTCAAAAAGTTTTGATACTGTTCGGTGTCCATTCCGTAAAGAGCAACTTTCCCATTTTTATCAAAATGAATTCCAAAACCGTATGTTTTGGTTAAAGGTGATGCTCTTAAACAAGCTTGTCCTTTTGAGAAAAACTCTTCTCTCGCTTGTTTATATTCAGTAATGGTCAAATCATTTCTATCTGCAAATATTTTAAATAATATATCATCAGATGTGTATTTGTATGGATTTTTCACTACCAGTTCATATTGCATTTCGGCAATAGTCCTCTTCTCTTTAATAGGTGGTTTTGCACCACAGTCTGCTTTTGTGTCTTCTGCAACTTCGATAAATGTGTCAAAATAATTTGTAGTATGAATCTTCATTATCCCAAATTGTAAAAGTGATTTTCCTGAATGATTTTGCCATCTTTCCATCTCTGAACTGATATTTGTTTGTAATCGAGTCTCCCAAATGTTTTATTCGTAAAGATGTAGTGCCAATGAGCAACCGATAAATTTTCTTCAATAATAGTCGAAAGTAATTCAATTTTTTCAACTTTTGAATTTGTAATAAAATTTTCAACCGCCTTCCGAAAATCTTCGATTCCTCTTGTCGGTTCATTACCGTTGTCTGTTGAAATAATATTCTGGTCATAAAATTTATCAACTGCTTCAATAAATTTATATTGTTGTACAAGCGAGTTAAACTCTTCTACCGTGTCTTTGAAATTTTTCATATTTCCATTTTTTAAATTGTTTTTCTTTTTCGTTTAATTTTTATTTCTTTTTAAAGTCATCAAATGATGATTCTAAATATTCCTTTATAGAATCAAATAATTCTTTTGAAGGATTAATTACACATATCCAATTCATAGAACCATAGGTAGGATTGTAGCCTTCCCTAAAATGGATTTGATTTCAGGTAAATGGACGATGACTGTTATAAATACTTTAATGTCCGGAAAATTGAGATTCAAAGAACTAGAACGGGCAATAGAGGGGATTAATACCAGAATGTTGGTTAAAACCCTTAAAGAACTTGAATCAAGAAAAATTGTTAACAGAAAGGCTTATGCAACAGTACCTCCAACAGTGGAATATTCTCTAACAAAAAAAGGCATGACTTTACAACCGGTCATCAAAGAAATTCAGAATTGGGCCATAAATAATTTGTAAATGACACTATCTCAATAGTTCAGTGCCAATTATCTTCATTATCTCTGTCCAATATGCTTTCATTTCATTTCGCTGTTCGGTATTCAATAATTTCTCTTGATGGATGGCTATGGTTGCCTTTGTTTGATTTTCAATAACTCGAATTTGAACGGTTGACACGTTTTCCCAATGGGTAAGTTTCCAATTCAAGCGAATATGGGAATTTGCTTTAAAAACACGGACAAGACCTGTTATGCCATTTTCAGTTTCGAATTCTTTTTTAATTTC
>NZ_JBPYCT010000030.1:0-4203 GCF_051846875.1 Flavobacterium sp. ARAG 55.4
GAAACGCTGTAAGTAAACGTTGGATCAACTGTTCCGTAAACTTTAGTCTGAGAAGCATCAGCTGTAACTGTAATTGGCTTTGCTGTGATAGCAAAATCTTTAGCCACATAAGTAATACTATAGTTGTTTCCTGCGCTTAAGGTACCTTGCGTAATAGCATAGTTTCCGATGTTTTCTCCGGCATCTCTTGTCAGCGTTCCTGTAAAACTATCTCCAGATAATAAATCAGGTGTTACTGTGTATGTTAAAACAGGATCATTCTCGCCGTATATTTTTGTTTGAGAAGGGTTAGCCGTTACCGTAATCGGAATTTTAACTAAATAACTTGTGCTCTCAACTGCTGAGCCAAAATCAACACCATCTCTTGGTGTCACTTCAAAGCTGATGTATTTGTTTGCATCTGTAGCAATTAAAGTGTAGGTATTCGATGTTGCATTTACTATAGTTACTTTGTTAAGCCCCGTATCGTTATCAGAACGGAACCATTTAAAGGTACTTCCGCTTTCTGTATCGTTTTCTACATCATTATAGCTGTAAGTAGCTGTTAAGGTCTGTCCTACATTTAGCGTACCACTAATAGCTAATTCCGTTGCGTTTGGCGCATCGTTAATGGGTGTGATGTTGATGCTAATAATGCCTTCGGCAGTTTTATCGCCTCCTGTACCAGTATTGCCATTGTCACTAACTTTAAATGTAATACTTGCCGCATTCTTTCCATTAACGTTAGTTGCTGGTATGTACCAGGTATTTGAAGGTTGGTTAAGGTAATTATTGATATTTGTTAGTGAGCCTGTAATACTTATTGTACTTGTTAAGTTTCCGGAAGAGGTAATTCCTGTTCCACCAGCAAAATCGAAAGTTCCGGAAGTAGCCGTAAGTGTTACTGTAAGGTCTGCAGACCCGGCATCTGCATCGCTGATAGTTACACTACTAAGATTCATTTCAGCTTCCTGCTGATCTTCCGTAAATGTTAAAGTAGCTGGAAGTCCATTAATTACAGGAGTATTGTTTACTGCTGTTCCACTGGTTGTAAAATTAACCTCGTTTCCATAACTTGTTCCGACACTATTAACGGCATAAGCCCGCACATAATAGATTGTTGAAGCCGTAAGGCCAGCAATAGCTTTCGTGAAAGCACCCGTTCCTGTACCGTCTTGAACTTTGGTATTTGAAGTGGTTGGGTTAGTAGTGGTGGCATATACAAAACCACGTTCGGTTACTGTTGCTCCGCCGTCAGCCGTAACATTACCGTTGAAAGTGGCACCAGTTGAGGTGATGGAAGTTACTGCTGAAGTGGTTAGACTTGCGATAGTAGTAACAGGTGCTACTGAAGTTATGGGTGACCCGCCAACCCAGTTAGAAGTAAAACCACTTAGGGTAAAATTACTTAAAGTGGCTGCTGCACCATTTCCTGTTAACTCGGGTAAACTCATTACTCCTGTATTATTACCATTTGCTGTTCCCTGATTGAAATCGTAATAACGCACCAAACCTGTAGAAGAAGGAGATACTTCTGTATTTTTCTGTGCTTGAATTTGTACCTGTGTTTTTGCAAAATTCCAGATACGAAGTTCGTCCAATGTAAAGCCATTTAATCCATAAATACCTCCTATGGTTACATTGTTAATAGGTAAAACGGCTCCATTAAATGCTTGTGTTCTTATTAAAACACCATCGTAATAAAAGTTGATGGAACTGCCATTGGATGTAATGGCATAATGTCTCCATGTGGCTTGCTGAACAGAAGAAATATCCCCTTCATCTACACCATTAGCCCAGGCCTGATAAGTAGTAGCCACGGAAGCAGACGGAGTGATTGCTAAGGTTTGCGTACCATAATTGGAGCCAACGTCATAATTATCCATATAAACCCCAGGTTCAGTACCAGAGTTCTGCCAGTAAATTCCCTGATACTGTTTATTTGCATCAACAGGAGACTGATATTGAGATTTTAGCCAGAATTCGATGGTAAAACTTGTAGGAGAGATACCAGATAGATTATTAATTTTGGCATCGCTGTCAAAATGAAGTGCATTGTTGGATGAAGGGCTTACATCTGATGAAGTTGTAAAACTTTCCTCATTTCCATACGCTGTTCCAGCGCTATTAATCGCATAAGCTCTTACATAATAGGTTGTGGAAGCCGTAAGTCCTGTAATAGCTTCTGAGAAAGTATCTGCTCCGGTTCCGTCAGTTACTTTGGTATTAGCAGTAGTAGGATTGGCAGTAGTTCCATAAACAAAACCACGCTCGGTTATTGTTGCTCCACCATCTTCTGTTACGTTCCCGCTGAAAGTAGCGTCATTTGTTGTGATGGAAGTTGTTACTGATGTGCTGACGCTTGGGAGAACAACCATTGCTGCAGGTCCAAATTCCATTACAAAAATCAAATCTCTATCTGCTACAGCTGCTCCACCGAAGTATAACTGTCCTCCACTATAGATACTTGCAGAAGGATTATTATCACTGTAATAAATTTGAACCTTATTTAAAGGATTTCCTTCAAAGCCAAATGTATATTGAAGCCCATTTGAAACCAGTATATTCTGACTAGACAGGTCAATTGTGATATAATCATTCAGTGAAGTTGCCTCCTTAAAAATACTAGTTGGAATGTCTATGGTTTTTAAAATAGTACCCGAAAGCCCATTCCCTTCTCTGATGGTCATAGTTACTGTACTTACAGGATAAGCTGAACCTGCTGCATTAGTCAATAATTTTATCGCATTTATTTTTCCATCTACACAAGCCGTGAAGCTTTGACTAAACAATTCATAACTATCAGCCACAGGAGCAACTGTAGAGTTTATTGTGCATTCTTCGGTTATCGATTCAGTAGTAAAACTAACCTCATTTCCATAGACTGTTCCTACGCTGTTAATGGCGTAGGTTCTTACATAATACGTAGTGGAAGCTGTAAGTCCGGTAATAGCTTCTGTGAAAGCCCCTGTTCCTGTTCCGTCTTGTATTTTGGTATTCGAAGTAGTTGGGTTAGTAGTGGTTGCATATACAAAACCACGTTCTGTTACCGTTGCTCCACCATCAGCTGTTACATTGCCGTTGAAAGTGACATCAGTTGCGGTAATGGAAGTTACTGCTGAAGTGGTTACACTTGGAGCAGAAACTGATACAACAGCAGGCTCAAAATCAATATCATCTAATCCTATCCAATAATAGCCAGAACTTGGAGTTTTAATCTGAAAGCGGACTTGGTCAATATTTTCCCAACTACTGCCAAAAGTTAAAAGCCCAGAACTAGCACCCAATGCGGCTGAATAAAAGTTTGAATAAACAATCGCATTATTTTCCAAACCATAAGTGCCAGCAGACAACATATTTACATCCACCGATACTTTTGGTGTTCCATTATCATACCCAATGATTGTGTATTCTGAGGCATAATCTCCTGATTCTGGATAAGTTTCAATTTTTAAGGAGACAAGTTTAAAATTAGTTGAATTGTCAATTTTGAAAAACTCAGCATATCCTCCTGTTTCGGATGTATTATTTCCAATAAGTATCGCTCGGCCTGAAAAAGCTGGATTAGGAGAAACATCGGATGCTCCACGAACTGATGAAAACCTGTCAGCTCCCGGACCTCCAGTATATCTAACTCCATCTATATCTGTAGAGGTATTACCCCATAAATTATCGATTGGCTGTGAATCAAAATTCTGATCTGGCGGGGTGATAAAATTCTCCACTCCAATCCACATTCTGCTGAAAATGTTGAATCCATTGGTTAAGCAAAAGTTTGATTCATTTGGAGAAGCACTTAGAATAGCATTTTTCATCGGTATTCGAGTGTTGCTAATTGGAGTATTTTCAAAAGTATTATTCTCAAATCGGGTTTTAGCTGTAGTATTTAATGAATAAACACAAAGAAACCACATTAAAATAAAAGTAAAGTTTTTTTTCATAAGCAGGGGTAAAATTTTGTAGCCAAATATACAATAAACAAAATATAAAATTTAAAAACACTATTGCTGTTTTGGCTTTTTTTATTGCTTCTTAATATTTTAATAACAATCATTTTTGAATTGATTGATTTTAGACAGAAAAATAAATTCAAAGTTTAGATAAAAACGGATCTCTTTTGAACCTGACCCGTCATATCCACTAGTTTTAATATTCTTTACAAAAATAGTCCAAAACAAAAACCCTGTTTCTATCGAAACAGGGTTTATAGCATCTGAAACAAGT
>NZ_JBPYCT010000031.1:0-3825 GCF_051846875.1 Flavobacterium sp. ARAG 55.4
CGTGCTTCTCATAAATACAACGAAGCTTTATCAGACAGAAGAGCTAAATCGACCATTAGCTGGCTAGTTAAAAACGGCATAAATCCCGATAGATTAACCGGAAAAGGGTATGGCGAGAGTCAGCTGGTAAACAGATGTGCCGACAATGTAAAATGTACCGAAGAAGAACACCAAATGAATCGTAGAAGCGAATTTATTATTACCGCGCTTTAAGAAATAGTTTTGCCTAGTCATGAAAATAGTATCTTTTAAACAGTAGTAAACTCAGGTTTACTACTGTTTTTTGCTTTATAAATTTTGATTTAAGTTTTGTTTGGAGTATATATTTAATTAAAATTATATCTCATCAATAAATAACCGTTGGGAGATTTTCTCGCTTATATAAGCTCCATCACCAAATATTTTTTTTGAAAACTACATTCAAAAAACCCTCCTTTTTACCCGTTTTTAGGTGCTTATTTATAATAAAAAGCTTTTCATCGAATATTTAAGCTGTTTGAAGAGAATATTTACTACCGAAGTATAATGTAATTAGTTTCGCATAATAATTTACGATAATTCTATTACATCCATAGAATCCAATTACAATTCCTTTCAAAATTGAATATATGAACATTAAAATTACTCCCGTTTTATTAACATTTTTAACCTTTATTTTTAGTTGTTTTGAAATTAATGCACAATCTAATTGTGATATTAACGGACCATCTTCTGGTAATTATACCTTTCAATCGAATAAAAAAGTTTGTTTTTATGGTAATGCAACATTAGGGGATGTTAGTTTTCAAAATGGAGCAAAAATATACGTGGCTCCGAATGTGACTGTTATCATCCAAAACAATGTTACTTCATCAGGAACAATTGATATGGAAATTGATGGTACTTTACAGTTTACTCAATCTGTAACTATCGATGCAAATGTTGATTTGAACATTGGTACAAAAGGTATTTTGAAAGCTGGTAATACAGGACAAACTGATTTTAAACTAAATGGTAGTGGTACAAATACAGTAAGTAATAATGGGCAGTTTAATGTTGGAGTTTTAGGACTACAACATCCTAGCGGAACATACACTTTCGATAGTTCTTCAAATGCTATTATTAACATTCATTCGAATATTAATATTGGTGGAAAAAGTTTTTTCAGAAATCAGGGAAAACTATTAATTGGAAATAGCTACAATTGCAATAGTAAGAGTGTTTTTGTAAACTGTGGAGAGATGGTTTCATCTGCTGGTTTTAACCTTGGAGGAGGAAAAGTTATAAATACAGGTAAGTTTACTGTTAGTAGTAGCAGAATAGATTTTGGGTCTTCAACAGCCCGATTTGAAAATTACGGTTCCGTTAATGTTCAGGGATCAATGAATTTAGGAGGTTCTGGTTGTGTTTACTATAATGAAGGTACAACTGTTGTTTCTGATAATTTTCAAAATGATGGTAACATTGAAGGTCCTGCTGTTGGATCAGGTAAGTTAGGTTATATTACCTGGAAAGGCAAAGCTGCCATGAATAGTGGGAAAATTGGTCCAAATTTAAATTTAAAAAATTCAAGTGGAAGTTCTAGTACATCAGGAATGTTTAACAATCCTAACTCAATGAACTTCCTGAGCGGAGTTGTTTATAATTGCTCAAATTGCCCAGCACCACAGGTTAACTCAGGAGCTATTTGTAGAGAACCTGATGGAACGACGCCCTGTAATATAGCAACCCCAACCATTTCAACTACAGCAGCTAGTTGTAATCAACCAAGTAGTTTACTTATTTCTAATTATGATTCTTCAGTAAGCTATACTATTACTCCAAGTGGGCCAACTGTTGTAAGTGGTGGTGGTATTAGTGGAATGACTGTAGGACAATCTTATACTTTAAAAGCAAGCAAAAACAGTTGTAATTCGAGTGATGTCCTAATTAGTATTACCAAACTAAGTGGTACTGATACTGATGGTGATGGTATTTTAGATCAATGTGAATTTGATGAAACCTGTAATGTTTATACCACTGTTCTTGCAGAACCTACAGATAAATTAGTAAGTGATTTAAATAGAAATGGAAAAGGCTTATTCCCGGTTAAACCATTTGGTCCTGCGACACTACCTAATGGAGGAATTAATATTGAAGTAATAAAAGGTTTCAAAAGCACACTAACTTATCCTTCTCCTCAATGGAGGTTATACCAACCGAATGCAATTACTGGAACAATTGTTATAAAAGGTGTACCTACTGAGTTTAAAACAAAATACTTAGATTTAGTTTTTGCCAGCGAAAATAATTTAGAAAGAACCGTTAAACTTGATTATGGGGTTACTGCAAATAGTTTAAATACTACTACTCATAAATATAGATATATTGTGGGTATTGCCGGTTTGTCAGACCCTAATGTTGCTGGTAAAGTAACTTCCACAGTTCCATTAGAAGTAATTGGTAACTTTGATGCGTTTAAAAATGGTAAATATTCTTATTTTAATGATAAAACACCACCTGTTGCGGGGGAGACAGGATATGTATTTCAATCTAATCCAAAAACTGCTACAAATGTAGCGCCTCCTAATGGTTATACCTTTTTCTATTTACCAGAAAACATTTCTTCTTTTGAATTAGAAACAAAAGGTAATGATCAATATGGTTTTATTTTTGGTACATTAACGACAACTATTTCCCCTACACCTGATGCTCCAACTTCTGGTGGCAATCAAACCGTTTGCTGGAATGGAAATGCAAATCATACCTTAACAGCTACTGCAACAGCGCCACAGGGACAAATAGTAACCTGGTACGAAACGGCAACCGGGGGTAGTCCAATAGCTTCACCAACTCAAGTAGGAGTAGGAACTAAAACATATTATGCTCAGTCTTCTAATCCCAATGGTACTTGTTCTAGTTTAACAAGAACAGCTGTAACTTTAACAATAAATGCAACACCAGCTGCTCCAATTTCAGGTGGTAATCAAACTATTTGCTCTGATGGAACTACAACTCAAACTTTAACTGCAACAGCAACTGTTCCACAAGGACAAACTATTACTTGGTACACTACAGAAACAGGTTCTACAATTACTACATCCCCAACTCAAGTAGGTGTAGGTAGTAAAACTTACTATGCGCAGGCTTCTAATGGAACTTGTACTAGCTTAACAAGAACCGCTGTAACTTTAACTATTTACCCAAAAGCGGGGGTTCCTAATGCCGATAATGTGGAATATTGTGCTGGTGATACTGCACAAGCTTTAACAGCAACAGCTTCTAATCCTGATTATACATTATATTATTATGATTCCCTAACTTCAGCTCCCCAGTCATCAATAATTCCTATAACAACTAATGCTGGAGAATTCACATATTATGTAGCTGAAGGTATAAATAATTCTTGTATAGGTGATAAAAAAGCCATTACAGTTATTGTACATCCTAAATCGGTAATAACAACAGAACCAATAAATCAAAGTATAACTTATGGAGATAATACTAGTTTTACCGTTAGTGCTACAAATGTTACTTCATACCAATGGCAAGTAAATACAGGATCTGGTTTTACTAATATTATAAATAATGATATATACTCAAATACTACAACTGCAACATTAACTTTAACGAAGCCAACTGTTGCAATGAGTTCTTATACTTACCGAGCTATTTTAATTGGAAGATGTACTAATACAGAAACATCTACTGTTAACTTGACGGTTACTCCAAAAGCAATTACTATCACGGCTGATGATAAAACCAAAGTATACGGTGAAGAGAATCCTGCTCTTACTGCCGTGGTAACCGGTGCAGTGAACAATGATGCAATCAACTATAGCTTATCAACTACAGCTACGCAGTTCT
>NZ_JBPYCT010000032.1:0-1211 GCF_051846875.1 Flavobacterium sp. ARAG 55.4
ACTGGTGCAGTGAACAATGATGCAATCAACTATAGCTTATCAACTACAGCTACGCAATTCTCGCCTGTAGCCACTTACCCTATTACAGTTGCTTTGGGAGAAAATCCAAACTATATTGTAACTAAGGTTGACGGAACTTTAACAGTAACTCCGAAAGAATTAAACGTAGTGGTTACTGCTGATGATAAAACTAAAGTATACGGTGATGAAAATCCTGAATTGACTGCCGTGGTAACTGGTGCAGTTAACAATGATGCAATCAACTATAGCTTATCAACTACAGCTACCCAGTTCTCGCCTGTAGACACTTATCCTATTACAGTTGCTTTGGGAGAAAATCCAAACTATATTGTAACTAAGGTTGACGGTACTTTAACTATTACTTCTTCTGCCATAGAGGCCAATGATGATATAGCGGGACCTATAAATGGTATTAATGGTGGAAACGCAGGAATTAACATTTTAAATAATGATTACCTAAATGGTAATGTAGTAAATCCACTTGAGATTACTACTTCATTTGTAAGCAGTACTAATAGCGGAATCACACTTGTTGGAACTGATGTGGTAATAGCTCCGGGAACTCCTGCAGGAAATTATGAAGTGGTATATAAAATTTGTGAAAACATAAATTTATCTACTAATTGTGATGAAGCGACTGTTAAGATTTCTGTTTACACACCATCTATTTCTGTCGAAAAAGAAGGAACATATATTGATGCCAACAATGATGGAAAAACTACTGTTGGAGACCAAATCAAATATACATTTACAGTAAAAAACATCGGAGGTTCAGCGTTGACAAACATAACAGTAACTGATAATAAAGTAACTGTACTTGGAGGTCCAATAACTTTAAATATAAACGAAAGTGATTCCACTACATTCTCTGCGATTTACAATATTACTCAAGATGATATTAACAAAGGAGTAGTTTATAATTTAGCCATCGCTAAAGGAACTCCACCTGCTGGAGACCCTATAACGGCTACTTCTACTGATCCAACGCCTTGTACTACGTGTCCTAAAGATCCGGAATGTGCTGATTGTACCATTACAGAAATACCTCAAAATCCTGGTATCGCAATTACAAAAGACGGTACTTATGTAGATACTAATAATGATGGTAAAACCAATATTGGTGATGTAGTATCATACAAATTTGTAATTACTAATACAGGAAATGTTACTTTAACTAATGTAACTGTAAC
>NZ_JBPYCT010000032.1:1311-3612 GCF_051846875.1 Flavobacterium sp. ARAG 55.4
CCTATTGCAACTTTAGCTCCGGGAGCAACGGATGCAACAACATTCACAGCTTCGCATGCAATCACGCAAGACGATATTAACAAAGGTGTTGTGTACAACCTGGCAACAGCAACTGCGAAAGATCCGAAAGAAAATCCAATAACGGCTACTTCTACTGATCCAACGCCTTGTATTACGTGTCCTAAAGATCCGGAATGTGCTGATTGTACCATTACAGAAATACCTCAGAATTCAAAAATTGCTTTAGTGAAAACAGCAAGTGTTGCAGGAACAGGTGTTAAAGGAGATATAATCACTTATACTTTTACTGTAACCAATACTGGAAACACAACACTGACTAATATAGTAATAACTGATCCGATGGTAGGATTAACTATTACAGGAAATCCTATTGCAACTTTGGCTGCAGGTGCTTCTAGTACAGTAATTAAAGGAACTTATACAATTACTCAGGCTGATCTTGATGCTGGTAAAGTAACTAATACTGCTTTGGCCACAGCACAAGATCCAAAAGGAAACAATGTAACTGATATCTCCGGAACTACTGTAGACAATGATAAGCCTACTACTACTCCAATAACTCAAAATCCTGCAATTACGCTGGCAAAAACAGCTGATAAAACGATTTATGATACTTTAGGAGAAATAATTACATATACTATTGTTGTAAGCAATACTGGTAATGTAAGTTTACACCAAATTGAAGTAAAAGATCCATTAACAGGATTAAACAGTACGATTGAAAACTTAGCCGTTGGAGAATCTAAAGAGTTTACTGAAACTTATAATGTAAGTCAAACTGATATAGCAAGCGAATCAATTACAAATACTGCTACAGTAAACGCATTATCTCCTAATGATGTACCTGTAAACGGTTCAGATACTGTAATAGTAGAAAGAGCATTTGTATTAGGTTGTGGAGAAATAGAAGTTCACAATACATTTACACCAAATGGTGATGGTACCAATGATAATTTTGTAATTGACAATATTGATAATCCGCTTTGTTACCCTGAAAATTCTGTAGAGATTTACAACAGATGGGGAATATTAGTTTATGAAACCAAAGGATATGATAATGTAAATAATGCATTCAAAGGTTATTCTGAAGGCAGAGTTACCGTAGACAAATCAGCCGGATTACCTGCCGGAACTTATTTCTACATCCTAAACTATACTGCTGTTGGTTTACAAGGTGAAATTATACCTAATAAAAAACAAGGATACTTATACCTTACCAGATAATAAAAACTCCAATCTAATACCAGAGGTATAAAAGCCTCTGGTTCTTAAAATCGAAGTCAAATGAAAACAAAAATATTACTAATCAGTTTGATGTTTACAGCTGTGATGAGTTATGCACAACAGGATGCACAATATACACAATATATGTACAACACTATAAATGTAAATCCTGCTTATGCGGGATCCAGAGGAGCAATGAGTATTTTTGCTTTACATCGTAGTCAATGGGTTGGATTAGATGGGGCACCTACAACAAATGCTGTTTCGATCAATACTCCTTTTAATAATAGTAGATTAGGTTTGGGAGTATCTATAGTAAATGACAAAATTGGACCAACAACAGACAACACGCTTTCAGCAGATCTATCCTACACCATTCCTACTTCTGAAAATGTTAAACTTTCCTTTGGTCTTAAAGCTTCTGTAAATTTATTTAATTTAGACATTACTAAATTAAATCCTGCCGAAAGTAATGATCAAAGACTTCAGGGATTTGATAATGAAATCTCACCTAATATCGGAGCAGGGATTTACCTTCATTCAGATAAAGCGTATGTAGGGTTTTCGATTCCTAATTTTATCGAGACAAATCAGTATGCTGATAATCAGATAGCAGTTAATAAAGAAAAATTAAATTATTATTTAATTGCCGGTTATGTAATGGATTTAAATTACAACCTGAAATTCAAACCCGCTTTACTCACTAAAATGGTTCAGGGAGCTCCTTTGCAAGTAGATGTCTCAGGAAACTTTATGTTTAATGACAAATTTACCCTCGGACTGGCCTACCGATGGAGTGCTTCTGTAAGTGCTATGGCTGGTTTTCAGATATCAGATGCTTTATACATGGGTTATGGATACGATTTAGAAACTACCAAATTAGACAATTATAATTCCGGTTCACATGAAATTTTCCTGAGATATGAAATTTTCAAAAACAACAAAAAAATCACAACTCCCAGATTCTTCTAAATACAATTATCATGAAAAAAAATATACTCTTTTATATAGCTATGATAAGTGTTTTTTCTGCAAACATTTATGCTCAGAAAGCCA
>NZ_JBPYCT010000033.1:0-2748 GCF_051846875.1 Flavobacterium sp. ARAG 55.4
AATAAATATCAGCTTACTTATGGCACAAAGCCAGCCAAAATTAGGTAGATTGGAGCCATTTTATGGCTGGTATAAACAAGTTGTATGCTATTGACAAAACAAACGAGAAATTATGACAAATAATTATAATTTATTTTCCTTCAAACTATCGATAAATATCTATAATAAACTTAGTGATAATTTATTAAAAGATTTCCAAGAAGCGGTTTCGAATGAAATAACGTTTAATGAGACTTTTAAAAGACTGGAAAATCATTATGGGATCAAACTTGATATTTCAGAATTTAATGAAATATTCAGAAAAGAAAAACCAGAACTTGTAGAATCACAAAATGATAAACTAAATAATGGAATTGTTTTTTCTGTTATTTCGGCATTAGTTTGCGAATTAGCTATAAAATATTTAACTGTAAAAAATGGAAAGAATTTTTCCTTTACTCATAATTTAAGAGGTTTATACGATAAATTAGAAATATCTCAAAAAGATCTAATTAAGAAGGATACAATGAAAAGATGTAAATTCATTTCGGAAGAAGATTTTGAAAATGAGCTAAATGATTCTTCAGAAAATTTTAAAACTTTGAGATATTTTTTTGAAGGCAATAGTCATCAACTTAATGATATCTTTTTAAAAGGTTTTAAAGATTCTTTGGTTGAATTAGTAGAAAATAGTAAGTAGAACAACAGCATACAACACTTGCTACAACGGATTTGGGCAATTGGCTTAATGGAGAAATGGTCTTGTATTAGGGAATATTTGGCAAATCCGAAAAATGGTCTTAATTTAACCCCAAACCCGCTGTAGTAGCGGGACGTTATCGTCAATTGCTCCGAAACCGAGAAGAATTGAAGAATAGAATTAAAATTTACATTATGGATTACGGTGGAATGACAGTAAATGAAAGATTATATGAAAGTGGGAAACTAGATAAGTTTGACAAAGCAGTCGCTCAAAAAAATGTTAAAGAAGTTGTCAAAATTCTCAAAGCAGTAGATTTAAAAACTGAATCAATTATTCCAATTCTTGAAAGTCTAGGTTTTGAAAAAGATGACGCCGAATTATAAGCAACGCGGAAATTGTTTGCTTGAAAAGTTTGGTTTGCCAAGTTTGGGTGTCGCAACTCACGATAACAACGGTTTCGCGCAATTGCTGGTTTATATTTTTACGCGTTCACGAAAAACATTTATCTTTAACAGAAAATAATCCGTTCGCTGGCATCGCAACTGTCACGAAGCCGCGGAACGTTACCAGCAAATTAACATATAACGAGTTAAAAATATGAAATTTGAATTAAATTTTGATGAAAATATTTATATAAAACAAATGGATTTGCTTCGTGATTTAGCATGGAAAGAAAAAATTGCATATTATAAAAACTCTCATTTTCTTGGTCTAACTTTATTAATAATCGGTTCTCTTATCACTTTTGACAGACCGAGCTTTTTTGGATTTGCATTTATACTTTTTGGATTAGGAATTTTAATCCCATACATCTATTACTATTTTAAAATAAAATCATCATATAAAGGATTTGAAGAAGTTAAAACTAAAGAAATTGAAGCGTGCCGAAGCATAACTAATTTTACTTATGAATTTACTGAAGAAAGCTTAATTACAAAAGTTCAAGAAACAGAAAGAGTCTTTGAATGGAAAGAATTTAGAACATATTTAATAAAAGAAGATAACTTGCTTATGATTACAAAAAAATACGAACCTTTAATCTTAGCAGAAGTAGAAGTTGGGGAAGAAAATTTTAAAAAAATATTAGATTTCGTTGAAAATAAAATTATTGTGAAGAAATAATCTGCTGGTAACACACGTCTTGCGCCATTTGCGAATTTAGTGGAATTACCGTTTTTTATCATATCTTCGTTTAGCCGAAAATACTCGTCTTCGTAAGTCGCAAACGGCGCAAGGCGCGAGAACGTTAGCGGTAATTCTGCAAAAAATATTGTATAAATGGAATTCGAGTATAAAAAAAGTAAAATTTTGACTGATTTAATTTTTGGATTCATATTTTTATTATTTACTATTTTTATTACCATAATGATTTTGAGAAAGATGATACTTGATTGGAATCAAATTACGAACTTAAAAATCGTTTTTGCAATATTGTCAATATGTTTGTTTTCTTTTTTAACATATTTGTATTTACAAACTGCAATTGTTAGGTATAAGTATTTTCAAATAAATAATAAAGAGGAAATTAAACTTGATAAGCAAAATCAAATAATTATTATTTTGGATAAACTGGATAATAAAAAAACCGAAGTTAATTTTAAAAGCGTAAAATCTGTAGAATTGTATTATTCTTGGAATACAAATCCTTTTTCTTCAGATTTAGGTTATAGTAAATTAAATATTGAAAATTCTAATCCTATAATTATAACTCAAAACAATTTGAATCAATATCATATATACAAATCATTTAAGAACAAGGTAATTAAAAATAAATCTAACTTTTTAAACATTATAAAAATATAAGAACTACCGCTAACAAGGGTTTTGCAATAGTGGGGCGAAACTGCAAAGTTCAATAGTTGTTCTTCGGTTCAACATTTGTGAAAAATTGAAGTTTTGTGCTTCGATTGCCCCACCATCGCAAAGCCCAGAAACGTCAGGCTGTGAAAAAACCTCATTTTTCGATTAAAACCTTCAAATTTTACTTCGCTATAATTCCAATAAAGCCTTTTTAAGAAGGTTCCTTTTTTAGGCTGCTAATTTAGTTTGATAAAAAAAGTATGCTA
>NZ_JBPYCT010000034.1:0-2196 GCF_051846875.1 Flavobacterium sp. ARAG 55.4
TGGCTTTCTGAGCATAAATGTTTGCAGAAAAAACACTTATCATAGCTATATAAAAGAGTATATTTTTTTTCATGATACTTATTTTTAGAAGAATCTTGGAGTTGTAATCTTATTATTGTTTTTGAAAATTTCATATCTCAAGAAAATTTCATGCGAACCAGAATTGTAATTATCTAATTTGGTAGTTTCTAAATCATAACCGTAACCGATGTATAAGGCATCAGATACTTGAAACCCAGCCATTGCACTTACAGAAGCACTCCAACGATAAGCAAGTCCGAGGGTAAATTTGTCATTGAACATAAAGTTTCCTGAAACATCTACTTGCAAAGGAGCTCCCTGAACCATTTTAGTGAGTAAAGCGGGTTTGAATTTCAGATTATAATTTAAATCCATTACATAACCGGCAATTAAATAATACGTCATTTTTTCTTTAAAGAGCGCTACATCATTATCATCGTATCGATTTGATTCAATAAAATTAGGAACGGAGAATCCCAGATAAGCTTTATCAGAATGAAGATAAACACCAGCTCCAAAATTAGGGGTAAACTTATTATTAAAACCCTGTAATTTAGAATCTCCGGCCTGTTCAGGAGTTAGTCTGTCAGGATCAAGATCAAATAAATTACCAGTAGCTTTTATACCAAAAGAAAGTTTAACATTTTCAGAAGTAGGAATAGTATATGATAAATCGGCAGCGATGGTGTTTTCATGTGTAGGTCCTATTTTATCATTAATGATAGATATACCTAAACCCAATCTGCTGTTGTTAAAAGGGGTGTTGATCGAAACAGCATTTGTAGTTGGTGCCCCATCTAATCCAACCCATTGCGTACGGTGTAAGGCAAATATACTCATTGCTCCTCTGGATCCGGCATAAGCAGGATTTACATTTATAGTGTTATACATATATTGAGTAAATTGTGCATCCTGTTGTGCATAACTTGCTACTATTGTAAACATTAGACTGATTAGTAGTAATTTTGTTTTCATCTGACTTGATTTTATAACCAGAGGTTTAATGTAAACCTCTGGTAATTAGATTTGAGTTTATTATCTGGAAAGGTATAAGTACCCTTGCTTTTTGTTAGCTATAATTTCATTTTGTAAACCAACGGATGTATAATTCAAAATATAAAAGTAAGTCCCTGTAGGTAATCCGGCCGATTTGTCTACGGTAACTCTGCCTTCAGAGAAACCTTTGAATGAGACATCTTCATTGTTATATCCTTTGGCTTCATAAACCAGTATTCCCCATCTGTTGTAAATCTCTACAGAGTTTTCAGGGTAACATAGTGTATCATCGATATTATCAATTACAAATTTTTCATTTAAATTATCACCATTTGGAGTGAATGCATTATGAATAAATATAGTTCCACAACCTAAGACAAAACTCTGATCAATTTTTAGATTAATTACATAGCTTATAGGACAAGTTTCTGTTTCAATGTTGTATTGGAAAGTATAATCTCCGGTTGCAGCATTGTTAGGATCTAGAATACTTCCGTTTAATATCCCTGAGTTATTAATATCCACCCAGGTTCCGTTTGATGGAGCATCTTGTGGTAGGTAAGTCGTTAAATCCACCTGAGTTGCATTAATACTGTTGATAAATTCAGGAACAGTAATTGTTGTAACATTCGTAATAATATCTACGTTTACCGTTTGAATGTAATCAATAGCATTGTTACAAGCATCTTTAACGTTCCATTTTCTAACAATAGAATAAGAAGTTTCAGTGTTGTTTATAATATTTTCAGTAAAAACAACTGTAGGAGCAATTTCAGAGCAACCATCTACAAATGTTAGTACAGGTATTTCTGGAACTGCAGCACAAGTGGTATTGATTACAGTTTGAAATTCTGTTGTTGGTACAGGAGCTGTATTGTCTTCTACATTTATTGTTTGTGAAGCTTTTGTTATATTGCCTCCGGCATCAGTTGCAGTCCATGTTCTGGTTATAGAATAAGTACCTACACAAGAACCATTTGTTCTAACGTCTTCTGATGTTAAACTTATTACCGTACAGTTATCCGTTGCAGTAGGAGTTACAAATACTGGTAAATTTGGACAATATATTGTTGAGGATGTTGGTAATGTAGTGATAACCGGCTTAGTAACATCTTTAACAATTACATTTTGAGTAGCTGTTTCGATATTTCCATTACCATCATCAAAAGTCCAGGTAAT
>NZ_JBPYCT010000035.1:0-2036 GCF_051846875.1 Flavobacterium sp. ARAG 55.4
TTGCTATAAATAGTTTTATTTTTCTCATTTGGTGTGAAATTTTAATTTTCTACAAAAATAGAAAGTTGACTAGTGTTTTTCTTTGGAAAAATGCGACATTTTAAAGGTCGGAGGATAAATATAACAATTGCTTGGATTGGGTAATTATTTTTTCGGAGTAAAAATGATCAAAATAATTAAACGGATTTTCTATATTTTATCAAGGTTAAATGATTTATATTTTTCCAATTCACGGTGTCTTTAGTCAATTCCTTTTGAGAGGATCTTTATAGAAATTTGTAAAAAGTTGCAGGTTTAAGGCACATACCTTAAACGTACATCAGTGTCAATAAAGCTGTCTATTAAAGAAGTTATTGCAACAACAACGTAAGTTTCCCAAACTCCATTAAAGTCGAGCCGTTGTCAATCAAGCAAGTATCTCACAGATTTATTACTATACCAGCACAACCATCTGGAAAAACCTATGCCCATTGTCTTTCTAGATTGTGCCCTCTCAGTTCCTAATAGAAATGAATAAAAGGTTCTAATTCTTTGTATGGTTTTACTTTATTGTACTTCATTGGTTTCTACAGTGTCGTTCGTTATATTGTTAGCCTTAGCCACAGATTTTTACTATTCAGTTTTCAGATGTTGCTTGAAGTATACAAAATGGTATTCAACGGATTTCGCCCAATATTCAGTATTGTGTTCTCCGGGTTGAATTGAAAATCTTATCGGTAATTTTTTAGACAAAGCCAATTCCTTAATTTGTATGGTGTTTGAGAGTAAAGGGTCATCTAAACCACAATCAATAAAAAAACCTTTATTAAATTCCTTTTGGTTTTTTAACAAAGATGAAATGCTAAACTTTTGCCAATCATTTTCTTTCGGGTTTCCCAATGTCATTTCCATATCGTTTGTCATTCTTTCACTTTCAAAGAATTTTAAGCTGACTTTTTTTAAGTTTTCGTAATCAAATTCAAGAGCTCCACTTGTAGAAGCAGCAGTATTGAAAAATTCAGAATGCTTTATGAATAAACTCAAAGCTCCATAGCCTCCCATGCTCAAACCAGTTATAAAAATATTCTTTTTGTTAATATTATATTTTTCCTCAATGTTAGGAACAAGTTCTTGGAAAAAGAAATCTTCGTATTGAAAGGTTTTTAAATTTGGACTATTCAAATAATAGTTGACGAAACCTTCTGGACAGACTAAAATCATTTGATAATCCGTTGCTAATTTTTCCAAATCGGTTGTTTTACTCCATTGTTCATAATTTTCACTATAACCGTGAAGCATAAAAACCAAAGGATAGCTTTTTGAAGATTGATAGTTTGTTGGTTTTTGTACAGAAACAGAAACTGTTCTTTCCAATTTATCTGATTTTATGCTAAAAACTTTTTGAGCAAAAAGCGATTGTGTCAAAACCATAGATATTGTAATTAAAACGATATTTTTCATTTTTTATATTTTTGTCAAAGATCTTAAAAGACTATTTTTGAAACAATAACTAACAAAATTGTTAGTCTATATACTATTGATTATGAGAAAAAAACAATCGACAAATTATGTCAACGAACAGTTCCTATTTCAAGTTTGTGAGTTAAATTCGGCAATTGCAATGATAAATGGTCGTTGGAAATCACAGATTGTTTATTCCATTTCTCAAGGCAACAATCGATTTCATTTGATACAGCAAGAGTTGCCCAATATTTCGGAAACTGTTTTGGCAAGACAATTAAAGGAATTGGAAACACACGCCATATTAATTAAAAAAGAAATTCCAAATACAGTACCTGTTGGAATAGAATATGTTTTGACCAATAAAGGCTTGGATTTAGTTCCTATTTTAGAAAGTCTTTGTGATTGGGGGAAATTGTACGCAGATGGCAAAAGGATTTCTGCTCACTCTATTTCTTAAGTTTCTTTTTAGACCTACGTTTTTTTTAACTTATGGCTAACATTCTAGTATATGGAAAATCTAAACTGGTTGCTATAAATAGTTTTATTTTTCTCATTTGGTGTGAAATTTTAATTTTCTACAAAAATAGAAAGTT
>NZ_JBPYCT010000036.1:0-1849 GCF_051846875.1 Flavobacterium sp. ARAG 55.4
TAGCATACTTTTTTTATCAAACTAAATTAGCAGCCTAAAAAAGGAACCTTCTTAAAAAGGCTTTATTGGAATTATAGAGAAGTAAAATTTGAAGGTTTTAATCGAAAAATGAGGTTTTTTTACAGCCTGACGTTCCCGCGCTTGGCGAGGTTGGGACTAAATTAAGACCATTCTTCGGATTTGCCTAATCTTCCAAATACAAAACCAATTTCAAATTAAGCCTATTACCCAAATTGCTTGTAGGGTGTGTTGGCGGTTCGGTTGTTTTTTTTATAATTAATTTTTAACTTAATTTTTCTAGCTTCCACATTTCACGTTTCTGCTTTTCACGTTTCAATCTATAAGTTTTGATATTTATAATTAGTATTTCAATTCTAACTTTTTCGTTAACTTTAAAAACTACTCTTCTGTATGTACTTGAAAATCGAATGTATCTGCAAATGGCTAGATATTTACTTAATTGTCAACACTTACAAATCAAATCTATAATTAAGTATTTCATCATAAAAGACATCAACAAGGGAAATATTGTCAAAGTTATGCCAAGCCATACCTCTAAACTCGTCGTTTCGTCAGATTCGTCATCACTATAAATAGAATGGTTAAATTGTACAAAAAAATAAATATGCCTTCCATATTTACGCAAAATAATTCCGTCGTAATATTTGTAAAAAATTAAAAAAAACAATGGAGAAAACGAAATAAAATAACTATTCTCAAAATCTGTAAAGCCAGCCAAAACGAACAAAATTGATATTATTGGTAATAATATTGTGAAGTATAAAATGGATTTGAATGTCTTTTGAATTCTTAAAATCTTATGAATAGGTGGGTATAATGTTGGAATGAAAATAAAAGCAAAAGAAATAATTAAGATAATTCCATTCATAGTATATCGTATAATGTTGTAATTTATTAAGTTATGTCAGCCTATTTTTTTTAAAATAGTCCTTTTTCTTGTAACAATTATCCACCTCAATCTATATTTTTTTTTAGAAAATCAAATCTTTATCCTTGTTTCTGAGTGTTTTAGATTTCTTCAACTGACCGCCACCGTTCTGGCACTACAGCGGGTTTGGGATTAAATTAAGCCTATTCTTCGGATTTGCCAAATCTTCCAAATACAAAACCAACTTTCATTAAGGCTATTGCCCAAATCCGTTGTAGTAGCTGTTACCAGCTGGTTTTATTCGTTTTCAAACTCGTTTTTGATTATGTTTTTTATGTTTTTCCTTTCCAACTTTCGCTTTTCTGATTTTCTTTTGCAGAATATTTAGTTCTGTCACTGTCAAAATGAATTTGGCCTTCTGCTAATCTTGAACCTTGTTTTATCATTAATCCATTATAAACGCAATCCTCATAACCACAATCATGTTTTGAATAATCGCCAAAATTTCGATGTTTTATTTTTTTGTCGGTTAAAATTTTTTGTTGGCTTTTCCTAATTTCATTCCAAATTTTTTCTTCGTCTCCTTTAGTTAGTTCTTCGCCTAAATACGAAACTTCTACAAATGTTTTTGGATCTTTAAGTTGCAAAAAATCAAATGTTTTTTGAAATATTTGGTTTGCATAATTTCTAACTGAAATTTTTTCTTCAATTGTCAATTTTTCATTTTCAATTAATGAACGATAAAGACCAAGTGTATTAAAATCTGTATATTTTTTATAATTGTCTATGTAGAAAAAATACTCTTTTAGAGTTAGATTATTAAATTTCTGTCCAATTTCCATATTCTGTTTTTCAGTTTTTGTGGTAAACTTGCTGGTAACTAGTTTATACCAGCCATAAAATGGCTCCAATCTACCTAATTTTGGCTGGCTTTGTGCCATAAGTAAGCTGATATTTATT
>NZ_JBPYCT010000037.1:0-1809 GCF_051846875.1 Flavobacterium sp. ARAG 55.4
CCGTTTTTAACTAGCCAGCTAATGGTCGATTTAGCTCTTCTGTCTGATAAAGCTTCGTTGTATTTATGAGAAGCACGACTATCGGTATGCGAACGGATATCGAGTTTCATATTCGGATATTGGTTTAAAACATCTAATATTTTTTCTAAATCCAAAGCTGCTTCCGTTCTGATATTAGATTTGTCTAAGTCAAAATAGATGTTTTGAATACCAAAACATTTTCCTAAATCATCTCCGATAGTTACTTTACACTGGTCTTTTTCCAGCGCTATAGGCAAATGGGTTCTTCCGTTTTCTTTAGCAATAGTAACTTGTTTTTCATTGGTGTTGTAATTTTCTTTTTCGGCTCTAACGGTGTACATTTTGCTGCATTCTACTAAGAAAGTGTACGCTCCGTTTTGATCCGCATTAGTGGTTTTTAATACATTCATTTTGTTATCAAACAAAGTTACTTTCGCATTTGGTAGGGCTATTTTAGAATCCATATCGGTAATTTCACCATATAATTCCTGTTCGCAAATCAGTCTTTTAGTTTCCAGAAATTTGTAAATATCATCATATCCCAATCCGCCATCTCTGTTAGAAGATAGAAAGCCTCTTCTGGATTTACTGTCAATGATATAAGCAAAATCATCTTTAGGCGAATTAGCATCCATTCCTATATTTTGTACTTTATTCAAGGAACCGTTATCATTAATTTTAGTCATAAAAATGTCTAAACCTCCCACACCGGGATGTCCGTCAGAGGCAAAGTAGAGTTCGTTATCCTGACTTACAAAAGGAAAGGTTTCTCTGCCTTCGGTATTTAAAGAAGGGCCTAAATTTACAGGAGTTCCAAAGGAACCATCCTCATTAATCTGTACTTTAAAGATATCCGACATTCCTAATGTTCCCGGCATGTCCGAAGCAAAATACATTGTTTTTTCATCAGGACTCAGCGTAGGGTGTGCCGTGCTGAAACTGTCACTGGTGAAAGAAAGCGCCTGAATATTAGTCCAGTTTTCTCCTTCTAAAGTAGCTTTGTATAATTTTACTAATGTAATTCCGTTTTCGTTTTTACCTTTTTTACCATTAACATAATTGTTTCTTGTAAAATAAACGGTTTTACCGTCTTTGGTAAAAACCGGAGTGGCTTCGTTAAATTTAGATTTTAAAGATCTGTTAAACTTAACCGGATTAGAGGGAGACATGTCTTCACCTAAATCAGCACTGTAAAGATGAGTAAAATGCTGGTCGGTCCAGGTGTGTTTTCTTTGACCTAAACTCCCGGTATCTCTGGCCGAGGTAAAGATTACTTTATTGTTATAAATACTCGAACCATAATCCGAATATTGGGAGTTGATACCTGCATTTTCTATTTTGTACCTCCCGGAATTGGCTTTTATTTCATCTAAATAATTGGTGTTTTCTTTAAAAAGTCTGGCTCTGCTGTCATCAGCTGTAATTTTATCAAATTGTTCTAGCACCTCATTGGCTTTATCATTATCACCAATGGCGCGTAGAGATTGTGCATAGCGATAGTAGTAAGGCGCTTCAATGGTTGTTTGGGGTAAAGCAAATAATTCGGCATACCATTTCACGGCTTTATCAAGTTCACCATTAAAGTAATAGGCATTTCCTAATTTTTGAAAAACAGGAGCTGATTTATAACCTTTCTCAGCGATTCTTTCATAGGTTTTAATGGCATCGATATAAGCATAGTTATCGTAATCTTTATCGGCATTAGCCAACTTGGCTTTCTGAGCATAAATGTTTGCAGAAAAAACACTTATCATAGCTATATAAAAGAGTATATTTTTTTTCATGATA
>NZ_JBPYCT010000038.1:0-1782 GCF_051846875.1 Flavobacterium sp. ARAG 55.4
TAGTTTGCAAAGCAAAAGGAATCTCGTATTTGGAAACCACACAAACTTTAAACGAAACGAGTTTATCTTTTGAATTACCAAAAGACAAAACACCGGAAGGCATTAGTCAAATAACAGTTTACGATAGCAATAATAAGCCACAAAGCGAGCGATTAATTTACATTGAAAAAGAACATGATTTAGAAGTTGAATTTTCAACAGATAAATCAACTTATCAACCTAATGAGAAAGCAACATTAAGCATAAGCTCAAAATCCAGATCTGGAGAAGGAAAATCAGCCAGTTTTTCATTGAGTGTCACCGATACGAACGGCGTTGAAAATGATAATTTTGAATCCAACATCTGTTCTTATTTTCTGATGGAATCGGATATTCGAGGAAAAGTAGATCATCCGGGCTATTATTTTGATACCAATAATCCCAAACGATTAGAGCATTTGGATAATTTATTGCTAACCCAAGGTTGGCGTGATTTTGTATGGAAAACAATGCCTCAGGCTGATGAAAAGAATTTGTTTAAAGTTGAAAAAGGAATTACGATATCAGGAAAAGTCAAGCAACTTTTTGCTGACAAACCATTAGTAAATAATAGTTTGACATTGGCTTTATCAGGTAAGAAGAATCGAAATATTTTTAGCGCTATTACTGATTCCATTGGACGTTTTCAATTTGAAAACCTGATGTTTGCCGGCAAAACGAATATGTACCTAAATACCAGAGATGAAAAAGGAAAATTCAGAGGGGAAATTGTTTTAGATTCTATTGAACGTGCTCCAATTCCTGTAAGATTAAAAAAAGAGCTATTTCTTTTGCCTGATACAAATCAGATTACTGAAAATGTATTGAATAAATTTACAGCTTTTGGAGTAAAACCAGAAAATGTTTTGAAAGAAGTGGAAGTTAAAGGAAGAAAAAAAAATAATGTTATTGTTCCATACGGAGTTCCTGATTACAGGTTTGTTGCAGACGCAACTACAAAAAGCTTAACTACTATTTATGATGTTTTAGATAAAGTTCCTAGTGTTCAAGTTGTTGATAGAGGGGTGACGATTTTGGGAGAACATAATCTTCCGCCACTTATATTAATTGATGGTTATCAAATGTTAGAAACTAATGAATTAGACTGGATATCGCCCAATGATGTTGTAAAAATTGATGTTGTAAGAGGTGGAGAAATTGCACAATTATTTATTTTAGAAAATCCAGAAACTTTAGGCGGCGTTATTTCAATTTTTACAAATGGAAATAGAGGTAATAAACCTAAAAAAAATCCTCTTCATTCTATTAAACAAGAACTAGAAGGTTTTTATACTGCACGTGTTTTTTATATGCCGGATTCTGAAAAAACCAATGAAGAATTAGATAAAAAAATAGCTGTAAGAAATACTATTTATTGGAATCCTTATGTACATCCAGATAAAACGGGAAATGCCACTGTAAATTATTTTAATACAAAGGTAGAAACCAAAGTAAAAGTAGCTCTGGAAGGAATCACCGGTAGCGGAATTCCTGTAGTTAGAAAGACTTTCTATACTATTAAAAACAGTCAATAAATTAGATTCTATATGCTTAAAAATAAAAAATGCAGTTTATTCTGTTTCTTTTTGGGGTTAGTATCATTCGGTTTTTTGCAGGCTCAACAACAAAAAACCATTCCTGATATCGAAAAAATCTACCTCCATACCGATCGATCAACTTATTTTGCAGGTGAAGATTTATGGTACAAAGCTTATAATGTAAGAGCTTCAAATAACTTACTTTTTGATAACAGCAACATTTTAT
>NZ_JBPYCT010000039.1:0-1753 GCF_051846875.1 Flavobacterium sp. ARAG 55.4
AATTTCTTATGAGCTCAAGTCTCGAATTTGCAGATTATGCAGTATTTATAATCTATTTTTTAATTGTATCGATTTACGGATACATTGTTTACCGCAAACGCGAAAAAAACGAACACGATGCTAAGGCGTATTTCTTAGCCGAAGGAACTCTGACATGGTGGGCTATTGGAGCTTCGTTAATTGCTTCTAATATTTCAGCCGAGCAATTTATCGGAATGAGTGGAGAAGGTTTCTTCTTAGGAATCGCTGTTGCTGCCTACGAATGGGTTGCTGCAATTGCCTTAATTATCATTGCGATTTGGTTTATTCCTGTTTATCTGAAAAACAAGATTTACACGATGCCGCAATTCTTAAAGACCAGATACAATGAAACTACGGCGTTGATTATGGCTGTTTTCTGGTTGTTCTTGTATGTTTTTGTAAATTTAACTTCTATTTTATACTTAGGAGCTGTTGCTATTAACGGACTGGCAGGAGGAGATTACCTTCATATAATTATGCTAGGATTAGCAGTTTTTGCTTTGATTATCTCTTTAGGAGGTATGAAAGTTGTGGCTTATACCGATGTTATTCAGGTGGCAGTTTTGATTATTGGAGGTTTAGTAACTTCTTATATCGCTTTAACAACTGTTGGAGAATATTTTGGAGTAGGTAAAGATGCTATTGCCGGATTCAATGTTTTGATGGAACAGGCACCGGAGCATTTTAAAATGATTATTCCAAGACCAACAGCTACTTCTACACAATTAGAGATTGATAAATACTTAACCTTTCCAGGGATATTATCTTATTTAGCCGGTATCTGGATTATCAATCTGAATTATTGGGGATGTAACCAGTATATCACTCAAAGAGCATTGGGAGCCGATTTACAAACAGCACGTACGGGGATTTTATTTGCAGGTTTATTAAAATTATTAATGCCTGTAATTGTAATGTTACCAGGTATTGCTGCTTATGTTTTGTATGAAGGAGGTCATTTGCCACAATTAGTAGGAGGAAAAGACGGAGCTTATTCAGCAATGCTGACTTTCCTGCCAACAGGATTAAAAGGATTGTCAGTGGCAGCATTGACAGCTGCAATTGTTGCTTCATTAGCAGGTAAAGTTAATAGTATCTCTACAATTTATACTTTAGACGTTCATAAGAAATACATTCAAAAGAATGCAGGAGAAAGACAACAGGTAAACATTGGAAGGATTGCAGTTTTTGGAGCAATGGTTCTTGCTGTAATGTTTACATGGAACGATGTTTTAGGAATTGGTGGAGTAGGTGGATTTACTTATATCCAGAAATATACAGGATTTATCAGTCCGGGAGTATTTGCGATGTTCTTTTTAGGGATGTTCTGGAAGAGAACAACAGGTACAGCAGCTATTGTGGGTGTAATTGCAGGTTTCTTATTATCTGTTTTATTTAATGAATATGCGCCTGAGATGTTTGGAAATGAAACATTCTTATATACAGCCTGGCCAAATGGTAAAGGAGGTTTTGAAATTCCGTTTCACATTTGTATGGGATTGTCATTTATGTTCACAATGTTATTGATGATTGGAATCAGTTTTGCAGGACCAAAAGTAAATCCAAAAGCATTCGAACTGGATACTGAAATGTTTAAGGTGAAACCACAAACCACAGTATTAATCATTATCACCTTATTAATTATCGCTGCTTTGTACGTGAAGTTCTGGTAATAGTAAATATATTTTAAATAAGAAATGTGAAATCGAATTCGTTTGATTTCACATTTTTT
>NZ_JBPYCT010000040.1:0-1720 GCF_051846875.1 Flavobacterium sp. ARAG 55.4
TTTTATTTACTTTATACTAGCAATCTATTCTATTTTCCTAAAAAACTAGTGCTAAACACTAATACTATTGGTTCGAAGTAGGTGGTCTATTGGTTCGACCTACCAATACTATTGGTGTTAACTACCTCTATTATTAGTATGAAGTGAAACCGTTGTTATAAACAGTAAGCCTACAAACTTGGCAAGCAAAATTTATTCTTCGTAAAAATATTCATATGCATAACCTTCTAAATCTCCAGATAATTCATTTCCGTTTTCATCTCTTAACTCAAATATTTGTTGAAGTCCATTTCCTATCGACGTTCCTCCGTCTAATCCGACAAGTATTGTATAACAGACATCACGCAATGCTCCGTCAATTATTTTCTTCAGAGATTCATTATCTTCTGAATTTAGATCCAATTTCTTGATCAATTCTGCAACATCTGATTTTGGGGAATATTCTGCATAGGGAATAATCTTTCTTTCAAAATAAATGTCCATTAAAAATTCTTTTTCTTCATAAAAAGATTGTGCAAATTCTTTTGATGTCATTTTCTTTATAGTTGATTGGCTTATTAGTTATAACGTTTTGCTAGTAGGCGATGAGCGAGGCTAAGTAAGCGTAATTTTTGGTTAATCACTATTTTTACAAGTACAAAACTATCTTTAAATTAAGTCTAATTCTCGACTATTGCTTACTAGCGGTTGGCAGTAGTATTTTTATATAGTTTCAAATTTTCCGTTTCGATATTCAAACAATTTATTAGAAACTATATGATCTCCATGTTCATTGATTTCAATTATTTTTTTACTAAGCCTTTCTATGTTTTTACTGTCATTTTTTCCTGTAATAATTAATAAATCGCGAGAAGGTATTCCGATGACAATTTCTCCGTTAACATCAAAGTTTTCCTTATACCAAATGTCAAGTAAAATTAAACTTGATTCATAATTGCCGTCTACTAGTAATATGTAATAACCATTTTCTCCGTGTTTCTCAATTTCGATTGAGTTTGATAAATTTTGAATTGCAATTTTTCGCAGTTCTTCTATGTTTACATTTAGTTTTTCAAAATCTTCTTGAGTCAAATAATTTATATTTGTTTCTGTATCTTCAACATAAAAAATATAAAGTTCATTATTATACTTTTCGTAAGTATGATTTTTTTCAAATTCTGGATTTATTTCAATTATACTTTGAATAAATCTCTCATCTTTAATTACTGGTAAAACATCGCTGATTTTTAAAGTTTCTTTTGGATTATATAAACTATCAGTTGAGTTTAAATACTTTTCAAAGATTTCTTTAATGTCTTCTGGTTCTCTTAAATATTCCGAGTAACAATTGTCAAGAAAATGTTTGTATCCGTTTGAATTTTCAAATTCAGTTTGAATTTGAAGACCATTTATCGAATATATTTTTAAGCCTTCAACTTTTTGAATTAATCGTTTTGCAAATTCTTGAGAAAACTCAGTTTCGTTAAGCATATTTTTTAGATTATATTTTCTCGTTTCTATTCGGATAATATTACCGCCAACTTTTTTATAGGTCTTAAACAATCAGACTTATCATCTCAATTTTGGGTGGATAGGTCTGACAAGCATCAGACTTTATTTTCTCAAATATATAAATAAATCTTACAAATATTAAGTTTTTTATCAATTGCGTCTGGCTTTAGCCAGATGATTATAATTTGCAAAACAAAAAAGGCTTTAGCCGAAATCTAAATCAAGATTT
>NZ_JBPYCT010000041.1:0-667 GCF_051846875.1 Flavobacterium sp. ARAG 55.4
CTATAATTCCAATAAAGCCTTTTTAAGAAGGTTCCTTTTTTAGGCTGCTAATTTAGTTTGATAAAAAAAGTATGCTAATTTCAGCTTTAAACAAGTCGTTTTTAGTAAAAACAAATCTTTTCTCTTGTAAGATGAGTTCCATGCTTTGAGTTTAGCAATCAGCTCGGGAACGCCAAGGATATTGATACTGCGTTTAATGTTGTACACCAGCATGATTAAACTGTGTTCACCATTTACTTTCTCGAGTCCTATTAAATCCGTGTAATTGTAGCCCCATTTTCGCTTGATAGTGCCAAAGATATGTTCGTTGATCTCTTGGCGTTTGCGGTATAATTGCGCGTTTTCTTTGTAACGTTGGTGGTTTTCTTCTACGGCATCGGCATACTGGCTTCGGTCTATTTCCCTACCGCCTTTTCTACTGGTGCAAAGGTCTTTTACTGGGCAAGTTTTACAAGCTGGTGTGCGGTATTTTTGGAACCTATAACCACTTTCTGCTGTTCTTCCCGTTTTCTTATGCCAGCTTCCGGTAGTGCTAAGGATTTGTCCTTGCGGACAAGTGTAGGTATTGATTGCTCTGTCGTAGCTAAACTTGGATACTAAATATTCGGGTTGGGTGCCGTTTTCATTGCTCTTGCCTTGCTCTGTAACAGCAACTATGGTAATGATA
>NZ_JBPYCT010000042.1:0-583 GCF_051846875.1 Flavobacterium sp. ARAG 55.4
GACTTTAGAAAAGACAATCCCAAAGCCCTGAAACAACTCTTTAAACTCTTTGTATCGTTTTTAAAAAATGCCGATTTAATAGCTGGTGCAACCATCGCCATTGACGGTACTAAAAGTCGGGCGTATAATAGTAAGAAAGCCAATTACAACCAAAAGAAAATCGATAAGCACAAGGAGTATATCGAGGCAAAGTCGCAAGAATATTTAGATCAACTGGCACAAAATGACATCCAAGAAAACCCAGTTGCTATTAAAAACATTCAGAAAAAAATCGAACGCTTAAAGCAAAATACCATCAAATACGAACTTTTGGAAGAGGAACTAAAATCCAGCAAAGAACCTCAAATCAGTACCACTGATGCCGATGCCAGAGCTTTGCTAGTTCAGGGTCAGGTAGTAGAAGTATCGTATAATATTCAAGCTGCTGTAGATAGTAAGCACAATTTAGTAGTAGCCACACACACCATCAATCGGAACGATAAAAATGCATTAGCGGCTATTGCTATTGAAGCCAAAGAAAATCTGAACCTAGAAACCTACACTGCCTTAGTGGACAAAGGTTATCATAACGGACGCGAATTAG
>NZ_JBPYCT010000043.1:0-564 GCF_051846875.1 Flavobacterium sp. ARAG 55.4
GGTTTGGTAGTTCAGTTGGTTAGAATACATGCCTGTCACGCATGGGGTCGCGGGTTCGAGTCCCGTCCAGACCGCAATATTGGGAAAGCCTTTCGTAACAGAAAGGCTTTTTTTTCCACTATACGGTATTTAAAGCTAGTTGTGTTGTTTGGTTAGCCTTTGTAACGCTAACCGCGGTTTAGTAGTTAGACCAATGAAAAGCTTTTCACTTAATTGTGAATGGCTTTTTTGATTTAAAGGCATTTTTGTTCTAAAATACTTTTAGACTTGATCCCTTTTAATCCCTCCTTTTTTTAATAAAATCAAATTATTTATAATTGGTATAAAGCATGCCTGTCATCTCGTCTTTTGGGACGAGACGGGGTCGGAGCCTTTTTGTTTTAAAGACTTTTAAGCATTTTTCTTAGGATTTAGTGATGAAAAAAATATTTGTATTCTTTTTATTTCTCACTTGTTTTTAAATAAAATTATATTGTATATTTGCACTCGCAATAAAGCAGAGGTTTGGTAGTTCAGTTGGTTAGAATACATGCCTGTCACGCATGGGGTCGCGGGTTCGAGTCC